>SVDR01000005.1 GCA_015057755.1 Lachnoclostridium sp. | reverse complement strand
AAGTTCGGTATAATTTTTAGTGTGTTTTAAGTTACTCGTCATAACTTATTATACCATGAATCGCAGGTTCTTCGGAGCCTGCTTTTCTTTTTTTACGCGCAAAAAAGGAGCTGAAGCTCCAGTAGCCCAATTAGCTACTTTTGCAACAGCCCCTTCTTATGCGCCTAAATCATATAAATTAATTTTCTGCTTTGTACTTTTTAAGTGCCTGTGCAAGCTGATCCGGGCAGGATGTCTGGCGAGCGCCACACTTGATGCCTTCTACTCTTGCGATAACTTCATCGATATCCATACCCTCTACGAGTTTACCGATACCCTGAAGGTTACCGTTGCAGCCACCTACGAAGCTAAGGTTTGTAACTTTGTTGTCAACAACTTCAAAGTTGATTTCACGGGAACAGGTGCCAAATGTCTTATAAACCATGGGAAAAACCTCCTTTAAATATCTTGTGATTAATTAGTTAAGATAATTATACCCGTAGATGGACTGTGTTGTCAAGTTTTCACATTTCTGATATACTTGGTTTATGAAAATATAGAGAATAAAATTGAGATAAGAATTATTATTAGGAGGACGATAGAATGCTTGGTATTATTGGCGCGATGGAAGTTGAGGTTAAGGAACTTCGTGAAATGATGGAGAATCCGCAGGCGCAGACTGTGGCGGGTATGACATTTTATCAGGGAACGATTAAGGGTAAAGAGGTTGTAGTGGTTCGTTCCGGTATTGGAAAGGTAAATGCAGGTATTTGCAGCCAGATTCTGGTGGATCGTTACCAGGTGGAAGGAATCATTAACACGGGTATCGCGGGTTCTTTAAGAAATGAGATCAATATCGGAGATATTGTTCTGGCGACAGGTTCCGTTCAGCATGATGTGGATGCAACTGGTTTTGGTTATCCACTGGGCGAGATTCCGCAGATGGGAATCAAGGAGTTTCCGGCTGATGAGAAGTTGAGAGCATTGGCAGAGGAATGCAGCAAGAAGGCAAATCCGAATATTCAGGTATTTTGCGGACGTGTTGCAAGTGGTGATCAGTTTATCAGCAGCAAAGAGAAGAAGAACTGGATTCAGGATAATTTCGATGCGTATTGTACAGAGATGGAAGGCGCTGCTATTGCGCAGGCAGCTTACCTGAACAATATTCCGTATCTGGTTGTTCGTGCGATTTCTGATAAGGCAGACGACAGTGCAAATATGGATTACAGTGAGTTTGAAGCAAAGGCTGTTGAAAATTCTGTACGTCTGATGGCAGCAATGATCGCGGAATTATAATTAATTAAAACTGATTGGCGAGGGCCCGGTTGGAGAAGAGATTCTCTGACCGGGCTATTATATTTAGGAAGAAAGAGGGGTGCATTTCCCGAATTCTCCCGGTATTTGACGAACGATTCTGGGCTTCGAGGGCTTCTCAAATTTTTTCTAGGTGGTTATAATGAGAACCATGTTCCGGCAGAAAGTCGGAGAGAGAAAGGGGAAGCAGATTATGTTACAGTTTTTACAGACAGGAAGAGTGTTATACGTGTTGGCGGCAGTATGTGGCCTGGGCGTGATCAGCAAGCTTGTGACAAGCAGCCTCTACAAAAGATTAATTAAAGCAACAGGGAACATGGCATTGACGAAAAATAAGAATCTGAGGTTGTTCCGACAAAAAACAGAAAATATGCTTATGTTGAGCCATGGGATCCGAAATACGAATGCGTACATAGAGAAGCAGCTTTATAGTTTCCGTTTTATGAAATTGTCCTTGGACGGTTGGGACAATCTGTCTTTGCAGGCGATGCTTGTATGTTTCTTGATTGGCGGGCTGGCAGCTTTTGGCGCATATTGGTACCGCTGTGATTCATATTATATTGTACTGTATGGAACCATGGGAATTTTGACCGGATTGTTTTTGGTGTTGGTGGACAATACTGTGAATGTATCTGTAAAGCGTCAGCAGCTGACGGATTGTCTGGTGGACTATGTGGATAACGCACCTCATTATTTTAGAAATGTAGATAGAAAACTGAAGGTTGTGGATGAAAACGTAGCGAATGAGGCAGGCGTGGAAGCCGGTATTGATAATAAGGATGTAGATAAGAAAGAAGAACAGAGTTTTGTTCAGAAGAAGTTTCCGGCATTATCAAAGAGGAAACAGAAAAAGCTTATGGCGGTTCCGATGCCGGGCAATAGGAAACGAGACAATGATCCTGCACCGGAGGAGGAGTTAAGGCGAAGTATTGATGGACTGAAACAGAGTCTGGAACAGATCGCGGCAAGCAGGGAGCAGACGAAAACGGATTTGTGCGCATCGAAATCTCGGGTAAATGAGGGAGATGGTTTGGAAAGGTCGAGAAGAGAACTGAGCCAGGAAGATATAAAGCTGTTGGGAGAGTTGCTGCAAGAGTATTTTAAATAGAATCCAAAGTCATATTTACTAAATAATAAAGTATTGTTATAATGAAGCTTAATATGAGGGTTTATGCCCAGAAGGTTTAGTGAACTTTCAGATGGAGGATTCTTGATGGAGAATACTACAGATAAAACGTTAAGAGTATACATGTTGAACGAGTTTTCTATCATGTATGGCGATGAGAATTTAAATTTGGAAAAGTTTGGCAACTCCAAGCTGATGGAATTATTTCAGATTTTGCTGAGATATAAGAAAAATGGTATCTCCAGAGAACAGATTCTGCAAATGTTGTATGAAGACGATTCCGTAGACGATAAGAATCATAGTATAGACAGTTTGGTGTATCGCTTAAAGCGTACATTGAAGCAGACGGGCGTGGATCAGGAAGAGTTTTTTCATATTAAAAATGGTGTCTACAAGTGGAATGAGGAAATACCGGTAGAGCTTGATGTAATAGAGTTTGAAACTATGGTTTCAGAGGCAGAGAATGCAGGTGAGGCTGTTCAAAGGAAATGTTTATTCCGGGCGTTTTACAGCTATGAATTGGAGTTTTTGGAAGGAAGAACGATTCGACCGTGGATTCTTGAGGAGCGTTTGCGCTTAAAGAAACTTTACTCCAAGTGTATCCAGGAGTTGGCGAAAATTCTGGAGAAAGAGCAGAACTATCAAGCGTTATATGAGATTTATTCGAAAGCGGCTGAGCTTTATCCGTATGATGAATGGCAGTCGGGCCAAATTTTGGCACTCCAGCATATGAAACGATATTCAGATGCATACAAGTTGTATCATCATACCGTTAAGCAGTATTTTGATGAACTTGGCTATAGACCATCGCAGAAACAGCTGGATAATATTCAGTCTATGGCAAGAAGTATCACAAATCCGTCAGAGTCGATCCTGCAAATTCAGACTCGTCTAAAGGAAGAGGGAAGCTTAAGCGGGGCTTACTACTGTACATATCCGGGATTCTTAGATATCTACCGATATACATGTCGTTTGATCGAGCGAAGCGGTCAATCGATATTCCTTATGGTATGCGGAGTCTATTATCTGAAACCATCCGGTCAAAAGAGCCCGCGGGCAGGTGACATTTTACAGGATACCATCGGCCGTGTATTAAGAAAGGGTGATAGTTTTACACGGTATAGCGAGAATCAGTTTTTAATCCTGTTGAACGGAACAAAGAAAGAAGATTGTGAGCGTATTTTTACACGTATTCGCAAGAATTTTAAAAAGGCAAACAGGAATTCGAATTGTGAATTAGAATATTATACATCTTCCATATTGGAGACTGTAGAGACCGATGGTCATATCTCATTTAAGAACGGAAAGACGGTTTGGATGAGGCAAACCCCTCAAAATTAAAATAAAATGCAACGAAAAGGACTCTGTGCGAGGTATCTCGTGAGAGTCCTTTTGTTATTATGTTAATAGGTTGAAGTGAAAAGAAAGTGCGGTATGGATTGGATGAATGTTAATATTTCTGCACCGAATCTTGCAGTAATCTGTATTGATCGGGTTTGGGATGATAATTATATCGGTAGAATATATCACAAATTTCATCGAGGTGCGATTGAGTTTGGAAAGATAGAACAGATCGTGTTAGTAATCGAACGATTATGCGACAAGATCGGTTATCCGCAAAGAACTACAAAGCTTCGACAATTTGAATCTGGAAGCACGACAGAGAAAAGAGAGGAGGTCTTGCAAGTGGCAGACAGTAATACCATTTTAGAGCAAATAGGACCACTTGGAACATTTGTTGTTCATGTAAAATACCGACAGCATTCCACTTGGCAAGGTGAAGTCGTGTGGGCAGAAAAAGGGATAAAGAAAACCTTTCGCAGTGCACTCGAGTTATTAAAATTAATCGACGGTGCCATAGAAACAAATATAGAAGAAGGGGGGACATGATCGTGAAGGAACTGAAACGATTATTTACCAGAAAAACGATTTATAGGAGAGTATGCAGCAGTTTGTTGGCAATGCTGCTTGTCATTACATCTGTGCTTCATCCGATCAATATGGTTCCGGTATATGCGACCAACAATTGGCTTCAGGTAAATTACCAGGAACAGTCGGTTGATGATATTGAAATTTATGTTCAGGCCGAAAGTGCTAGCTTTGAACCGGGAGAAACGATCCTTCTTGATGTATTTGTGCAGAATAATTCGTCAAAAGAACTTCAAGATTTTTCGCTCTCTTTAAGGGATGATAAAGATGTATTCACAGAAAAAGAATTCATTTTGACAGAAGATTGCGGCGAAGCGAGCATCAATGAAAAGGGAACTGTAACGAACCTGAGTTTTGCTCCGGGCGAGACAAAAGAACTTCAGTTTGAAGGAACCCTGGACTATGATTTAGATATTCTGAACCGTAGAGAGATCAAATTCTTCTGCGGCGGATATGATGAGAACGGAGAGGCTTTAACAGCAACAACAAAGTTCCAGTTTACAGTAGGATTATTCAATGAACTTTCCATCGACTTCACAGATGGAACCGAGTTAATTCCGGATGAAACAAACACAATTGAAATTACAATGGGATTCAATGACATCGGATACTACTACGAGACAGAAGATGCTCCGGTAGCAACGGATTCCAACGCAGAAATTGCAAGTGATTCTGATGCAGCGATTGCAACGGATTCCAACGCAGAGTTTGCGAGTGACTCCGATGCATATGAGCAGGAAGAGGAAGAGTACGTATTTGATCTCACAGATATAACACTCGATCTTGCAACCGCAGGTGTGAAATTCGAAAAGGTTAAGTTGATAGAGGCTTCTGTTAGTGAAGATGATGCAACAATCACAGCGCTTGTATCTTATAAGGTAGAAGAAAATGCAGAGGCTGGTGAATACTTCGGAACTCTGAAAGCAAACATTAAGAGCGGCAAAAAGACTTATGTGTCTGAAACTGCATTCCAGTTTGAAGTTGTGGAAGTAACAGACAGTACAATGAAGAAATCCGGCTTATTCACAGCAGAACTTGATAACTTCACAGTTAACGTGGAAGTTGCTAAGGGTGCCTTTGATGAGAAGGTAGAGCTGGTTGTAACAGAGCTTGCAGAAGATTCTGAGGAATTCAAAACTGCAGAAGAAGCAATGGTGGCTTCTGAAAGAGAATTCGATGGTATGATGGCTCTTGATATCTGCTTCATCAATGAAGATGGCGAAGAAGTAGAGCCGAATGAAGGCTACAGCGTACAGGTTTCCATTGAAATGAACGCGGAAGTATTACCGGAAGGTATTGATACAGAATCCCTGATGGTTCACCATATCGCAGAGACTGCAACAGATGACGTTCAGGCAGAGGTTGAACTGAAGGTTGAGGACGTAGCGGATACTGCTGATGCGACAGACGGTATCGTTGAGGTGAAGGAAGTAGACGAGGCGCCGGTGGTGGCAGCGGAGTTTAGTGTTGATGGATTCTCGACGTTCACGATTACGTGGAGTGGTGGTCAGAAACTGGAGATTAAATTGATCGATTCTGCGGGAACAGAAATTGGCGAACCTACAAGTATTAGTGCTTCAAATAGTGTAACGCTGTCTACAAATGCTCCAAATATTTCGGAGTATGCATTTAAACAAGCGGTAATAGCAGGTAGCCTTTCCGATGCTATTGGAAATAATCCTACGATAGTCAATAGCGTGCGTTATCAATCATCACGCTGGCAATATAGAACTTCATCTAGTTCATGGAATGATATTGGTAATAATCAAGTTTACATGATTTATGATCCAATTATTCCATTAGAGACAGTTGAAACAGTAGACACAAGAGGTCTTATCAGAATTGATTTAGCAGACTTTAGCACCAGTACGCAGAGTATAGGAACTGGGAATGATACCTTTAGAGTTGGTGGTAATCAAACCGGATGGATGAATGCTTGGACTGGAAGTGGTAGCGGCGTAGTTCAGGGTATCGTAAAGGATACACTAAATGCAGATGGTTATCCAGATTTAAATGTCAGTGGAGATACTACATATAATCTTAATAAATTTTTTGGAGGAGATACTACTGATAGTTCTATTACTAGCTATAACGATTTAAGCTATCTATTTAGACAAGATGGTGATGGCTATTATTATTACGATAGTAACGATAATTTCGCACATGTAGTTCAGTCCCAATCTGGAAATCAGTGGAACTTTGAAGTATATGATGTTCCGCATTATGATTCCACTGCTTCTGGATTTGACTCAGGAGATGATCCACAGTTCTTGCCGTTAAATGATATAAGAAGTCCTGAAATTGAGGGAAATCCTTCTTATTACCCATATGCAGGAAATAATGAAAGTGCAAATTACTTATTTGGTATGATGGTTGAATTTGACTTTATTATGCCAAAGGGTGGACAGATCAATGGTAAAGATATGGTTTTCAGCTTTGCCGGCGATGATGATGTTTGGGTATTCATTGATGGAAAACTCGTACTTGATATGGGTGGTATTCATTTAAGTAATGCTGGTAGCATTAATTTTAAAACAGGAGCGGTCACTGTAGATAAAATACATACAGATAATGGTAAGACAGAGTCTATAGATATCTTTAGTGATTATTCTAAACATACATTAACATTCTTCTATATGGAACGAGGTGAAGGAGGATCTAACTGTAATCTTAGATTCAATATTCAGCCGATTCCAGAGAAATCCTTAACTGTAACGAAAGAGTTAGTGGCTGATAGTAGCTCTTCCGGAGAAACAGATGTTGTTAAAGAATATATTAAGAGCAGCGTAGAGTACAAATTTAGAGTACTGAAGGTTGAAAATGGAGCAGTTACTGATGACCTTTATGTACCGGCTGGAACTGTATATACACTGTTGGAAAATGGAAAAGTTGTCGAAACTGATGATCCATTGACTGTTGATAGTGAAGGATGCTTCTATTTGAAAGCAGGTCAGAGTGCTCGATTCGATAATATGTTAGGCTTTAATTCCAATACAAAAGCAACTTATGTTGTTCAGGAAATTATGCCTGATGGAATTACCGGTCAGTATAATGGTGTTGAATATGTAGTTAACGGCGCAGGTGGTACAACTGAAACCGGTGATATCAATACCACAGAGAGTTCATTTACTTCATTTACTTCTGGTGAATTAGTAAATGATGAAACACAGTATGTTATCTACAATAACAAAGTAGATACGAGTGCATTAAGTGGTTTGAAGGTTACAAAAGTTGTTCCGCCAGGAGCAAAAGTAACAGATTCTGAATTCGATATTAAAATTATGTTGGGTAATAGTCCATCTACAGTGACAAAAGTTCCGGTAGGAACAAAGTACAAGATTGTAGATATCAATGGCAATCCTGTAGAAGATGCGGATGGAAATGAAGTTAGAGAGTTTGATTCAGATAGTATTGTAACATTAAAAGCAGGTCAGTCTCTTTTAATGGTTGAAGGAATTCTTGCAGGTACTCATTACAAAGTTTATGAAGTAATCGAGGGAGAAAAAACCTATAGGGCAAGTTATTCAGGAACAGTAAGTTCAAGCGACGATACAGATGGAACAAAACCTAAACTTGCTTCTGATGGATTAGGAATGTATGGCGACTTCACACCAAGTGACTCAGTACACATTACTATTACAAACTCTGATTACGACTTCATTGAGGAACTTAATCTTAGTAAATCAACAGTTGGTTTTGAAGAGTTAGATGATGCAAGCACATTTAAATTCGAAGTAACACCGTGTACAGTAACAATTGCAGATGATGTTTTAACAATTGTTTCTGTTTCAAAAGATTCATATGTAGGTACTACAATTAGTGTACCGAAAAAGAATCCAGACAGTACTTCTTTTACAGAGAAGATTGTAATTGGTGGTCGTTCGAGTGATTATCAGTCAACAGATGGAAATTACTATTTCAAAGTAACAGAGATAGATGAAGAAATGGATTTAATGCAATATGATCCAACGGTTTATGTTGTAGGCATTAGATTGAACGCCGATGGAACATCCGATGTGAGCAGTGTTGCAATGAATGGAAATCCATTGGATATTTCTGAATCAATTCCAACTTTGGTATTTACGAACTACTATAATAACACCAGTGAAATGATTATTTCAAAAGCAGTTACAGGAAATATGGCTGATGTAAATAAGAGTTTCACATTTACAGTAACTGTAAACGATGCTGATGGAAATGCGTTAAATGTCTTCAATAGTACAAACGGAACAACTTCGGTTGAAACCAATACTAAGACATTTACATTAAAACATGGACAGTCACGTACCATTGAGAATTTGCCAGTTGGAGCTAAAGTAACAGTAACAGAAAATGCTGATGGTTATACAGCTTATTATCAGGTTGGATCAGCTATTGGAAGTGATACTAAGCAGACCGGACATTCAACAGTGGTAACAGTTGCAAATGATACCAGCGATAATATTTTATTTATCAACGAGAAAAACGCTATCATCGACACTGGTATCTCCATGGATACACTTCCTTACATCCTGATTATGTTAGCAGTAATCGGAGGTATCGTATTCACAATCATCCGTAAACGTAAAGATGATGATCTTGACTAAGCGAAACGGAGGATATGTGAATGGGAAAGAAAAAATCAAATAACCCATCACTTCCAAGCACGGAAAAGGCACCATTAAATTCTGAACAAAAGACAATCGTCGAATGGCTGAAGAAAGTTCGCTTTCGCAAACAGCTATTCGGCGGTGTCAGCGAACAGGACGTGTGGAAGAAGATTGATGAGCTAAATAAGCTATATGATGCGGCTTTAACAGCGGAACGTATCCGCTACGAAACTCTTATAGCAGAGAATAAGGCGGGGGCTTCCCTGTTAGAGGAAAGGACGGGTGATGAATAATCGATGAAGGCTGCTACAGCAGCGGACGTTATCAGAGCCCGTAGGATCGCACTTAATACAAGAGAAGGATATATAAATCTATTCTTTCGGGTAGTGGTGCTGGCTCTTACCGCGTACGTAATTTTTACGCAGGTTTTCCTTATTACTCAAAATAAGGGACAGGGAATGTTTCCTGCAATCAAAGATGGTGATTTGATCATCGGATATCGATTACAACAGGAATACACAAAGAATGATGTTGTAGTTTATGAAGTGGACGGTGAACAGCGAGTCGGAAGGATTATTGGACGTGCATCCGATGTTGTAAACATGAATGAGTCTGGTTCTTTACAGGTAAATGGTACAACACAATCGGGCGAAATTCTTTATCCGACATTCGCAAAGGAAGGAATGGAATATCCTTACAAAGTTCCAGCAAATCAACTGTTTATCATGGGTGATTATCGGACCAATGTGGAAGACAGCCGAGATCATGGTGCAATTGATTTGAAAGATGTAAAAGGCAAGGTTATAACAATTCTTCGAAGAAGAAGCTTATAAATTAAAAAATTATAGCTATAGGGTGGTTTATAAATAGCTAGATTATAGGAGGAAATATTTATGAAGAAGAATTTAAAGAAAGTTTTAGCAGCAGGTTTAGCAGCAAGTATGGTTATGGGTATGAGTGTTCCAGCATTTGCGGATGTTTCAGCAAAGGATCAGAACAATGAAGACATTACTATCACAAAGGAATGGGATGATAGTAGTGCTACAATTACTAAATATTATAAGCTTGCAGAGACAAGTAATTTAAATGCAGTTAGCCCGGAAGAAACATTCAGTTTTACAATTGTAAAAGATGATGTACAAGACGCAGGTGTAGGCATTACTAGTGAAAATATGCCAGTTCCGGAAATTACGACAAGTATTTCTTATGGAGATGGTGATGCAGGAAAGACAGATAAATATAAAAAAGATATTACCATTAACTTCAATGATGCGGATGGAAATAGTATTTATGAAGGTGTAGGCGTATACACATATAAAATTACAGAAACAGCGGGAGACACAGCAGGTGTTTTCTATTATGCAAATGATATTAGTTTAACGGTTACAGTTGTACAGGATTCATCTGGCCTCATCCGTGTTGCAGCAGTACATACTGAAGAAGAAACGGAAAAGGATGCAGAAAACTCCACCTATAAATTAGGAGAATTTTATAACACATATTCTGCTGGCAATTTGAGTATCAATAAAACTGTTACTGGTAATATGGGTGATCAGAACAAATATTTCAAAGTAACTGTAGAATTTACGGCACCAGCGGATACAAAGGTAAATTCTGATATTGCAATTAGCAGTAGTTCTTATGAAAGTGATGAAGGAGAGACAAATCCGACAATAATCGAAGGTAATTCTTGGACAGAAGAAAGTGTTGATTTGTATATTAAACATGGAGAGACTATTACATTGAGTAATATACCAGAAGGTGTAAGTTATACTGTTGAAGAAGCAGATTATACAACAACAGATGGATATGATGATGCAACATATTCTGTAGATTCTGCGACAGCGACAACTAATAGTATCAGTGATACTATTATGGTTATTAAAGATACAGATGATTCGATTGATGATGCGGTTGTAATTACAAATAACAAAGGTGTTGTAGTTGACACAGGTATCTCCCTCGACAACATGCCGTACCTCATGGCTCTTGCATTAACATTCATCGGCGGTCTTGGCTTCATCTCCAAGAAACGTAAAGAAGAGGAACTGTTCTAATTATTACTTTGAACTAAGTACATAGAACACGATTCAACAATGAAAATAGCGTAAGCAATCAGGATGCGGCGGACGTTTTCCGCCCGCCGCACCCATTTTTAAATCAGAAAGAAGGGAGTGCAGTGTATGGCACGTTGGATCCTGAAAGCTGCAAATTCCCTGCTGAATTTTGTAGTCATTTTAGCACTTTGTGTTTCCGGTCTTTATGCCGGATATGCACTTTGGGATAACAATCAGGTCTACGCAGCAGCGCAGAACGTACAGGCAGATATGATCAAGCTGAAACCGAAGGTGGTGGAAGCAGAGGAAGATGCAGGAGCTTCTTTCGAAGAGCTTCTGGCAATCAATGAAGATGTCTGCGCGTGGGTGAGCCTAGATAATACAAATGTGGATTTCCCGGTTTTACAGGGAGATACCAATCTGACATACATCAATCGAGATGTATACGGAAACTTCGCACTGGCAGGAAGCATTTACCTGGATTCGCGAAATGAGCATGAGTTTCATGATCTTGTAAATCTTTTGTATGGTCATCATATGGATGACGGAGAGATGTTTGGTGATCTGGATAAGTATAAGGATGAGAAATTCTTCCATGAGAACAAGACTGGTTCTCTAATCTTGCCGGATCGAATTTATGACTTAGAAATCTTTGCTTGTATGCTTGTAGGAGCTTCGGAGGATGTAATCTTCGAGCCGCAGGAATACAAGTCTGATATAAAGAAACTTCTCGATTTTACAGAGAAGAATGCAATGTATTACGATGCTGATACGATTGCAGAACTGAGAGAGACGAACGGGGAACAGCAGATATTATTATTCTCGACCTGTTCCACAGAATTTACGGATGCAAGAACGATAGTTTTAACAATAATGAAACCGCATTCTGGCAGATAGGAGGACGAACGGTATGAAGAAATTATTGAGGTGTGGAATTTCTGCATTGCTGGCTGCAATGTTGAGCATTCAGATGCTTTGTATCAATGCAGTGGCGGCAGAACATCCAAGTATTAAACTGCCGGTTACGATCGAGCATAAGGGAGATTATCCGAGTTCTTCGGAGGAATTGGATATTGTACTGACTGCTGTGGATGAAGCGTGTCCGATGCCGGAAGGAAGCGTAGACGGAACCTATACGATTGAGGTGAAATCAGGCACAACAGGAGAATTTCCGGAGATCGTTTTCCCGAAACTTGGCATTTACAACTATACAGTTCATCAGGAAAAAGGCAATCACTCCAGAGGAAGTTATGATGGTACTGTTTATCAGATGAGAGTGTATGTGACAAACGCGGAAAGCGGAGATGGTTTTGAATCCACAACACTTCTTTATATTGATGATGTTAATGTAAAGTATGCTTCTGTGGGTTTTGAAAACTCTTACAGTGAGCGTGAGGGTGGAGGCGGATCCACTCCGACAACACCTCCAACAGAGGCTCCGACAGCGGCACCGCAGAGTGTTGACACGGTGGATGATGAGGATCTGTTTGGTGTCCTTGGTGCATTTGAAGAGCTTGGTATTCCGCTTGCCGTGCTCCCTGCAACAGGTACACTCTGGTGGGCAGTTCCGATTCTGGTACTTGCTGGTATCGTGCTGATGGCACTTGGCCGCCGCAGAAATAGTGAAAGTGATGGTTATGAAGAATAAGAATAGACGTACTGGTAAAAAAGGAAATCTGTTTACTGGATTAGGGTTGCTGCTGATCGTGGCAGCCCTTTTTCTAACAGGTTATAATATTTGGGATGATTATCGGGCCGGACAGGCCTCGCAAGCGATCGTAGGAGAGGTTGCGCAGCTGATTCCAACAGAGAGTACAGAGGCTCATGAATCCGGTTCTGCAAAGGCTGAGGAGCCTCAGACGGCAGAAACAGAAGTTCCGAACTATTTGAAGGATCCGACGATGAAAATGCCGGAGAAAGAGATCAACGGTCAGATGTATATTGGTGTGGTGGAGATTCCGACATTAGAGCTGGAGCTTCCGATCATCAGCGAGTGGAGTGATGCGCGTCTTAAAATTTCTCCGTGTCGTTATGTTGGTTCTGCATATTTGAACAATATGATCCTGTCCGGACACAGTTACAAGAACCATTTTCGTTATATCCGTAAGCTGGTGGAAGGTGACCGCGTAATCTTTACGGATATGGATGGAAACCGCTTTGAGTATGAGGTAACCTTGCAGGAAGTGATCTTGGCTGAAGATGTAGAGGGGATGCTTGCAGGTGAGTGGGATCTGACGTTGTTTACGTGTACTCCGGGCGGCAAGTCCAGGAATACTGTGAGATGTCGGTTAGTAGAAGAGGAAAATAAATAATTGATACGGGAGTTGCCTGGTGTTACCGGGCAACTTTTTGTATATTAGGGCGTAAATTTTAGGTAGTTGTTTTTGTGAAAAATGTCCATTGTATTTACATGGGCAGCATGATACACTTTTCTCTACAGGAATTCTCCTGTGTTCTTGTGTACATTTGTACACTTCTTTCTGACTGTGATTTACAAGATACAGTGGCTCAGTCAGGTGCGATGCGGCATTCGCCGTAAATTCAATTTTTAGTTTTATATTTAATGAGGAGGTTGTTGAATGGGGGTACCGAATTTGGCAGTAAACCGTGTTATGAAGCGAAAGGATATATTTGCAGACTACATAAACGGTACGATTTATGGCGGAAGGCGTGTGTTGGAGCCGGAGGAATTGACAGAGATTTCACCCTATGTAGGAACGATGGTTGAAGATTCCAATGGAAAGAAGAAAGAAAAGGAAAGGACGGGAGATGTCTGGATGCGCGCGGAGCATGGGACGTATTCAGTGATCTTTGTGAATGAAGCACAGAATAAGGTGGATTATGCAATGCCGGTGCGGAACATGCTGTATGAGGCACTGGGGTATATGAGCCAGGTGGAGGAGTACGAGAAAGCGCACCGAGAGAAAAAAGATTTAAAAGATAGTGTCTCATTTCTATCCGGAATCACGAAGGAAGATCTTCTGATGCCGATTGTTACAACTGTTTTATACTGGGGGGATTACTGGGATGGACCGACGAGATTAATTGATATGATGGATTTAGGAGATGATGAGGAATCCCCAATATTAAAGAAATATCTGCCGGATTATCGGATTCATGTCGTTAAGATGAAGGAGTTTGAGAATCCGGATAGGTTTGGCAGTTGTTTACAGCATATGTTTAATCTGGTAAAATATAAGAACGATAGAATAAAATTTGCGTCATATCTAAATCAGAATCAGGAAGATATGAACCGTATGGATAAGTACGAAGTGGCAGCTCTTGGTACTATGATCGGAATGGAAAAGGAACTGATAAAATTGCTTGAGAATAATCAGGTAGAGGAGGAGACAAACGTGTGTAAAGCGATATTGGATTGGATGGAGGAAAATCGAACAGAAGGACGCTTAGAAGGAAGAATAGAAGGCAGAATGCAGCTGCTGATTGGCCAGATCTGTAAGAAACTTCAAAAAGGAAAAGATGTGGCGAAGATTGCAGAGGAGCTAGAGGAGGAATCATCTATAATTCAGGAAATTTGCAATCTTGCAATGGAATTTGCGCCAGAGTATGATGTGGAAACGATTGCAGAAGCATGGTTTGATAAGAATCATTAATGGCTCCTTCTTGGACATCTGTATTTCAGGAATGTCCAAGAAGGGATTTATAACGGCTTAATACAACTCCTCTATTACTTGAATTTCTAAGTAATCAAAATCGATCGCTTCGATGAAGCTGTCGCTGCGAAATCTGGTGCGTGCAATGCGCTGGAATTCTTTAATGTTGGAGTCGAGCCAGATTGGCTGGCTGAGGTCCAGTTCCTGGCAAATTTCTTCCACTGCCTGAAAGACCATGGCAGTACGGGTCATGGAGTAGTCGGAATTTTCGGCTACGTAGTCTTTTAAAAGGTGGTTGTCTTTCCAGAGTTTTCCCCACATACGGAACATAACGTGCATCTCCTTCGGCGTGTAAGTTTTATAAAAGTATAAATAATTATCTCTAAAATGTAAAGAATATTGAGGTATTTTCGCATTTCTTTCCGTTTCGCCCTTGTGTCGAGGCGGAATCTGTAGTAATCTATATATAACAATACTGTTCGAAAAATATAGATCGGGAGGACACCAGATGACACAGCCGATTACAGATTATACAAGTTTTTTTATAGGTGCGAAGCAGTCGATTCAGGAGCTGGAAGAGCTGAAACAGAAGGAAAAGATGCTTTCGGATCTGGAAACACAGTTGGAGAATTCTTTAAAGACAAAAAAGAAAGAAGTTGCTGAGACGATTTCTTTGACAGTAAAAAAGAGAAGTGATGAGATTGCGAAGAGCTATGATACAGAGATTGCAAAGACTCAGGATCGGATCAAGAAGGTGCGCGGTAAACGTGAGAAGGCGAAGACTCAGGGCGAGAAGGAGCGTATCGCGGAAGAGACTCAGAGCTTGATGAATGAAAATGAAGAACTGAGAAGTCAGATGAAATCCATTTTCCATGCGAATCATGTTCCGGGATTCTGCAAGAGCAACCTTTACTATGCACTGTATTTTACAAAGGGATTCAGAGAGTTTATGACTCTGTTGATGACGCTTGTGATCTGTTTCCTAGTGATTCCGGTAGGCGCGTATTTTATGATCCCGGAGCGTCAGACATGGCTTCTGATTGTGATCTATGTGCTTGCGATCTTGATTTTTGGCGGCCTTTATGTGCTGATCGGTAATTCTACAAAGATGAAGCATATGGAAGCGTTAAAGGAAGGTCGTGTGATCCGCAATAAGATCAAGGTAAATAAGAAGCAGATGAAGAAGATCGAGAAGTCGATCCGTAAGGATAAGGATGATGCGGTTTATAATCTGCAGTTATTTGATGATGAGATTACGCAGCTGGAGCAGGATCTGGCGCAGACGGAGAATCAGAAGAAAGAAGCGTTAAGCACATTTAATAATGTGACGAAGACGATCATTTCAGATGAGATTAATGGAAACCATAAGTCAGAGATTGATCAGTTAGAGTCTGATTATAATAAAACGGTAGCGGATCTGAAGGCGACACAGGCTGCAGCGAAGGTCAAGGCGCTTTATATTACAGACAACTATGAGATTTATGCCGGTAAAGAGTTTATGATTCTGGATAAGCTGAATGCGCTGGAGGAAATCATTGATTCCGGAAAAGCGACGAATATCAGCGATGCGATCGCATTTTTTAAGAGCAAAGATTATAATAAGAAATCCACAACAACTCAGTAAGTTTGAAAGTTAAAATGGTGCGAAAGCACTTCCGATGTGAGGCTTTTTGTAAGGCTGGCATTGGAAGTGCTTTTTCTTTTCATGGAGATTGTTAGCTTTTGATAAAAGGAACTTGAGCATCAAGCCAGATATCAAAGTATTTTCGGATCACGGAAAATGGAACAGGGCCGGTGTCGAGAAGAAATTGGTGAAAGTCAAAAAGGGAAAAGTCAGTTCCAAGGGTTTGTTCTGCCTGCTCGCGCATTTCCATGATTTCCAGATAGCCTCCGCAGTATTCCAAGTAGTTGGTGGGGGTGTCGATCATGGTCTGCCAGAGCTGATCGATCGTTGCATCGTCAAGTTCAAAATAGGAACGGGCAAATTTAGCTGCCTGTTCTTTGGTCCATCCGTCATAGTTGATTCCGATGTCCAGCATTCCGTGAACGCAGAGGGAGATGGAGCGGGCGAGAGCCTGATATTCACCGACTCCGTCCGGTAAACCATTGTCCAGAGTGCAGGCGTAGTTTTCGACATAGGTAGCCCAGCCTTCATTTGCGCCGGAGCAGCTTAGAATGGAGAGCAGCGGAGTGGAGGCGTGGGTGCGGCTGTAGACGGTCTGGTAGAGATGACCGGGAAAGCCTTCGTGTGCCAAGGTGGTATACAGTCCGGAGGTGGAGTCCTGATATCCATTATTAATATAGATCACGTTTTGATCGGTATTGTCCAAGGGTGCGGTCAGATAAAAAGCAGGGCTTAAAACGGTTTCCAGATGGCTCGGAACGTAGTTGATCTCGTAAGCACAGTCGGAAAGCAAAGGGAAATCCTGAGCCATCTGCTGTTTCAGGTCCTCAAGGATCTGTACGGGATCGGTCAGTGAAAAGGAGGCTGTTGCCAGGCGTTCGCTCAGGTCCGGGTATTGGAGAAAGAGACTGTTGAGCGAATCCAGGTCACTCTGCATACGGGCGGCAAGCGCAGTTTTTAATTCCGGAACGGTATAAGATAATCCGGGACCGCATTTTAAGAGGTATTCGTAATAGGCTTTTCCGTGTTTGAAATTTGCCAGCCCGCCATCATTGATACCACGTCCCTTGAGGGCGGAGAGGCCGTCGAGGAGGGACTGATAAGCGGGAATGAAGTGATCGCGGATCGCGGAAGTGTGGCGGGCGGCGAGGTCAGCTTTCTGCTCATCAGACAGTATTTGACCGGTAGAAGATTCCAAATCTGTAATTCGCGAGGCAAAGGTTTCGGTCAGGAAATTGTTTTCCGGATCGATCAGGTAACATTCGCAGGATTGGAGGATGGCATCAATGGTTGCGTCAGACGGGCCGAGTCCTGCGGAGGCTTTTTGCTGTTCGAATCGGAGCAATTCAGCATAGTATTCGTCCGTCTGGGTGAGAAGAGCAAGGTAGTCTTCGATGTCTTGGACGGAATGAAAGGCGTATTCTGCCAGGAGAATGGGAAGCTGTGCCTGAACTCCAATGGTCGGAGCCAGTGGCTGATCGTAAAGCTCCAGTCCTTCGGACATCAGAGAAGTATTGAGCATTTCCAGCAGAGCATCGTAAGTGAGCTGCTGGTCGATGGTCAGTTGAGTATAATCGAAGGCTGTTAATTGCTCTTTCAAGTCCTTTATTTCGCTGATATTTTGTATCATGTCTTCCAGCGAAATGGTTCCAAGCGAAATTTCTTCCGGATGGATTCCGTAGGATTGCGGATGGATCAGAGTGTAGTGCAGGTCTAATGTATCCGCTTCTGAAAGCTCATCTTGAAAGACGGTCATGCAAAAGTCTTCGAACGTCATCTGTTCGATGGAAACGGAATCCTCATTTTGAGCGATCCGCTCGTACCCATGTCCGCAGCCGGTTAAGAGAATGGCAACGGTGCAGGCAAGCAAAAAGCATTTGGAAAGAATGGTATGTAAAAGCAATTAAAATCCTCCTTATATGCATGGAACTGTTGCAGTATATGCGGAAGATTTTTCTTTGATAACAGGTTGAAGTCGCAAAAAAACTATATTATAATAATAGAATCATCACAAACAGGGAGGTCACTATGGCATTTACATACAAAAGCATACTTCCGACTCCGGAGCAGATCAAAGGAGAGTTTCCGCTGGCTTCTGAGTTTGTGAAGCTGAAAGCAGAGAGAGACAAAGAGATCGCGGATGTTTTTACGGGAAAGAGCGATAAGTTTTTAGTGATCATCGGACCGTGTTCTGCGGACCGTGAGGACGCAGTGTGTGAATATATGGAGCGGCTTGCAAAGGTAAATGAGCAGGTAAAGGACAAGCTGATCCTGATCCCGCGTGTGTATACAAATAAGCCGAGAACGACCGGAGGCGGCTATAAAGGCATGCTTCATCAGCCGGATCCGGAGAAGAAACCAAATATGTACGAGGGTATTCTCGCCATTCGTAAACTTCATATGCGCGTGCTGAAGGAGTATGGCATGTCTACCGCAGATGAGATGCTGTATCCGGAAAACTACAGTTACTTATCGGATCTGTTGTCTTATGTTGCGGTTGGCGCACGTTCGGTTGAAAACCAGCAGCATCGTCTGGTTTCCAGCGGTGTGGATGTTCCGGTTGGTATGAAGAATCCGACTAGTGGTGCGCTGAGTGTTATGCTCAATGCAGTTTACGCAGCTCAGCATGGACATGATTTTATTTACCGCACGTGGGAAGTAGAGACTCCGGGCAATCCGCTGACCCATACGATCCTGCGCGGTGCAGTTGGCAAGCATGGTCAGTGCCTTCCGAATTATCATTATGAGGATCTGGAACTGCTTTATAAGCTTTATCAGGAGCAGGATATTATCAACCCGGCTTGTATTGTGGATGCAAACCATTCCAACTCTAATAAGCGTTACAAAGAGCAGATCCGTATTACAAAGGAAGTTCTTCACAGCCGCAAGCATTCGGCAGAGATTCACGATTTTGTAAAAGGTATGATGATCGAGAGCTACCTGGAAGAGGGAAGCCAGAAGATCGGAGAGCATATTTACGGTAAATCGATCACAGATCCATGTCTTGGATGGGAGGATTCCGAGCGGTTGATCTATGAGATCGCAGAAATTGTTTAATCACGCGGTCGGTCAGGGTATCTGACCGGCCGTTTTCTATATTCAAAATTTACAAACGCAGTCAAATATGATATACTAGTCCAAAGTCGTTTCAATCAGGCGTTTTTTTGCTGTGCCCAAATTTAGGCATGGGAATAGGAGTGTATATGAAAGCAGAAAGAAGAAAGGTAAAAAGTCAGCTGCAGACCTATTTGCAATGGCCGTTGATCTTATCGATTTTGATCTTTGCGGCGAATGTTGCGGTGCTTGTCATTGAGCCGAATGCGGGAGGCGTGATGGTTCCGTTTACGCTGGCATATATTGCGATCGCAGGATGGCTTTTCTGGAACGGAAGTAAGAGACTGCAGAATGGTCTGGTTTCTTATGCGGCAGATTATAGCTGGAGTCAGAAGCAGCTTTTGGCATCGATGGAACTGCCTTACGGTATCGCAGATACAGACGGAAGGATCCTTTGGATGAACCGTGCTTTGAAGGCTGTTTTGAAGGATGAGAAGTCCGGAAAGCGCAGTCTGACTGCTTTATTTAAGGAGATCACAGCGGAATCTCTGAAGAAAATGGAGCATTCCATGGAAGTGCAGAGCACTTATGGGGATGCAATCTACCGTGTCAGCGTGAAGCGAGTATACGTTGGTGCCAATGAAGAACTTCTCGACAATATGGAGGAGGGCAACAACGAGGACCAGCTTCTGGCGGTTTATCTGTATGATGAGACGGAGCTTCACGGCTATATTCAGGCATTTACAGACCAGAAGATGGTTGCAGGTCTGATCTATCTGGATAACTATGATGAGGCGCTGGAGAGTGTCGAGGAAGTTCGCCGTTCTCTTTTGGTGGCGCTCATTGACCGTAAGATCAATAAGTACATTTCCGGAATCAACGGTATCGTGAAGAAGATGGAGAAGGATAAATACTTCTTTGCGATCAAGCAGCAGTACATGGCGCGTCTGGAGGAAGAGCGTTTCAGCCTTCTGGAGGACGTTAAGACGGTTAATATCGGTAATGAGATGGCGGTTACGCTGAGTATCGGTATTGGTATGAATGGTGATACTTACGTGCAGAACTATGAATATGCGCGTACAGCGATCGACATGGCTCTGGGCCGCGGCGGTGATCAGGCAGTAGTGAAGAATGGCTCGAAGATTCAGTATTTTGGTGGAAAGAGCCAGCAGCTTGAGAAGACAACACGAGTAAAAGCGCGAGTAAAGGCGCATGCGATGCGAGAGCTTCTGGAGTCGAAGGACCGTCTGCTGATCATGGGACACAAGATCGGAGATACCGATTCCTTTGGTTCTGCGATCGGTATGTACCGAATTGCGATGGCGTTAAATAAAAAGGCACACATTGTTCTTAACGATATTACATCGTCTGTTCGTCCGATGTATGACCGCTTTGAGAAGAGTCCGGATTATCCGTCCGATATGTTTGTTACAAGCGAAGAGGCGAAGGAGTTAGTGGATAATGGCACGGCTCTTGTGGTTGTGGATGTAAACCGTCCGAGTATTACGGAAGAACCGCAGTTGCTCAAGATGGTAAAGACGATCGTGGTAATCGACCATCATCGACAGACAAATGAGAAGATTGCGAATGCGACTCTGTCTTATGTTGAGCCGTATGCATCTTCTGCCAGCGAGCTGGTAGCGGAGATCCTGCAGTATGTCGGTGATAATGTAAAGCTGAAATCCGTGGAAGCAGATGCCATGTACGCAGGTATGGTCATTGATACACAGAATTTTGTGGTTCAGACAGGTGTGCGTACCTTTGAGGCAGCGGCATTTTTAAGAAGAAACGGTGCGGATGTGACGAGAGTGCGCAAGCTGTTCCGTGATACGATGGAAGATCATAAAGCACGTGCGGAAGCTGTGCGTGAGGCAGAGATTTTTGAAGAGGCGTTTGCGATCAGCGTGTGTCCGGCAGAAGGTGTGGAAAGCCCGACTGTTGTTGGTGCACAGGCAGCCAACGAGCTTCTTAGTATCGTAGGAATCAAGGCATCCGTAGTGTTGACTCCGTACAACGGAAAGATTTATGTCAGTGCCCGTTCCATTGACGAGGTCAATGTTCAGGTTATGATGGAACAGATCGGCGGCGGCGGTCACAGAACTGTAGCCGGGGCACAGATTACAGATATGTCGATCGATGAGGCAAAGGAGAAGATTAAAGAAGTGATCCTTGCCATGAAGGAGAAGGGAGATATTTAAATGGAAATTATTTTATTAGAGGACGTAAAGGCTCTCGGTAAAAAGGGCCAGATCGTAAAAGTAAGTGACGGTTACGGAAGAAATATTGTTGCCAAGAAGCTTGGTCTTGAGGCAACTGCAAAGAACTTAAATGACTTAAAGCTTCAGAAGCAGAATGCAGATAAAGTGGCTGCGAACCAGTTGGCTGAGGCGAAGGCGCTGGCTGAGAAGTTAGCAGATCTCTCTGTAACTGTTTCCATCAAAGCAGGTGAAGGCGGAAGAACCTTCGGTTCTGTTTCCACAAAGGAAATTGCGAAGGCAGCGGCTGACCAGTTAAAGTTAGACATTGATAAGAAGAAAATGATCCTTCCGGAGCCGATCAGAAGCCTTGGCGTGACTGAGGTTCCGATCAAGTTGCACAAGGATGTAACCGGCGTGCTCCGTGTAAAGGTTGTTGAGGCGAAGTAAGATCCCGCAGGGAGGTCGTTGAGTGTTATGGAAGAAGCGTTAATTAAACGAGTGCTGCCGCATAGTATTGAGGCAGAACAGTCAGTCATCGGTTCCATGCTGATGGACAGAGATGCGATCATCGCCGCGTCGGAGATTGTGATCGGTGAGGATTTTTACCAGCGCCAGTACGGTGTCATGTTTGAAACCATGGTGGAGCTGTTCAATGAGGGTAAACCGGTGGATCTGGTAACGCTTCAGGACAGACTGAAGGAGAAAGATGTTCCGCCGGAGGTTTGCAGTCTGGATTTTGTAAGAGATATTCTGGCAACCGTTCCGACCTCTGCAAATGTGCGCTCGTATGCAACGATCGTACATGAAAAGGCGGTTATGCGCCGTCTGATCAAGATTAATGAAGAGATTGCCAATTCCTGTTATGCAGGAAAAGACAGTCTGGAAACGATTCTGGCAGAGACAGAAAGGGATATTTTCGGTCTTTTACAGAGCCGTACATCCGGAGATTTTGTTCCGATCCGTCAGGTCGCGTTAAATGTTCTTGATAAGATTGAGCAGGCGACCAGATCAAAGTCCACGGTAACCGGTATTCCGACCGGTTTCATCGATCTGGATTATCGTTTGTCCGGTCTGCAGCCGTCCGACCTGATTCTGATCGCTGCCCGCCCGTCCATGGGTAAGACCGCGTTTGTTCTGAATATCGCGGACTATATTGGTGTCAGAAAGCAGAAGACAACAATGATCTTCAGTCTGGAAATGTCAAAGGAGCAGTTAGTGAACCGTATGCTGGCGATGGAGTCCAACGTGGATTCTCAGAAGCTCCGAACAGGTACATTGACAGATGCGGATTGGGATGCGGTTGTGGAAGGTATTGGAACCATCGGTAATTCCAAGCTGATCATTGATGATACTCCGGGTATTTCCATTATGGAACTGCGTTCCAAGTGTCGTAAGGTTAAGCTGGAACACGGTCTGGATCTGGTTATGATCGACTATCTGCAGTTGATGACAGGCAGCGGTAAGAGCGGTGATAACCGTCAGCAGGAAATTTCTGAGATTTCCCGTTCTCTGAAGGCATTGGCGCGTGAGATCAATGCTCCGGTTATTGCGCTGTCACAGCTTTCTCGTGCGTGTGAGACGCGTACGGACCATCGTCCGATGCTTTCGGACCTTCGTGAGTCCGGTGCGATCGAGCAGGATGCGGACGTAGTAATGTTCCTGTATCGTGATGATTATTATAATAAAGATACCGATACACCGAATATTGCGGAAGTCATTATTGCAAAACAGCGTAATGGTCCGATCGGTACGGTAACGTTAGGCTGGAAGCCGGAATTGACTCGATTTGTAAATCTGGCAAAAGAACAGTAAATATAAGGCTCTGTGTGCAGATGAAAGTCTGTGCACGGAGCTTTTTGTTTGCCGGAAGTTGTGTAACAGGTACTGGACACGCGATTTTGGTGTCATAATCATTACTCTTCCTTCATATATTATAAGTAAGAATGTATGGAAAGGATGAGGACAACCATGTCAGAGGCATGTTATTTGATTTCGGATGCGGCGAGGAAGGTGGATGCACCGTCGCATGTGCTTCGATATTGGGAGGAGGAGCTGGAGATGGTGATTCCTCGGAATGAAATGGGGCACAGGTATTATACGGACGTACATATCCGGATTTTTCGTCAGGTGAAGGAATTAAAGGAAAAGGGATATCAGTTGAAGGCGATTAAAGCTGCGCTTGCAAAGTCGCTGGAGACCGGTGAAGAAGTGGTTAGTCCTGTGGATGTCTTGGAGGAGGATGTTGTGACTGCGTTGAAGGAATGTGTGGAAAAAGAACAGGATAAAGTGGAGCAGTTCCGGAGTCTGATGGTGCAGATGATCGGACAGGCTATCGAGGAAAATAATGAAAAACTGAGTCAGGATATCAGTAAAATGGTAAATGACAAAGTTCTGAAAGAGCTGGATTACCTGATGCGTGTCGCAGATGAGCGGGATGAAGAACGGTTTCGACAGCTGGATGAAACGATACGCTTATATCAGCGGGAGAATAAAGGAAAGGCGGAGGCAGCGGCTGCGAAAATGAATTTTCTGCCGTTAAAATTTGGAAAAAAGCGCAAGTATGGAAAAACCGGCCTCAAGATTTAGAGCAAGAGACCGGTTTCAGATAGTTCGATTAAGTTGTTTAATTTATGAAGAAACAGTTGTTGTATCTCAGGAATTTCACCGAGCCCTTTCATCTCGCAGTGTACTTGGAAACCGGCTTGTTCCAGTCTGGATTTCCAGGAGTCTGCCTGAGCACCTGCCATATCTTTGACTGCATGGCGGCCGGCAACGATCATGAACGGAGCCAAGGTGATTTTTGTGATCTGGTGTTCATGGGCAAAGTTAATGATTTCATCAAGGGATGCTGCAGAGCGCATGGTCTTGAGGAATAAACGAGGGATACCGCAAGATTGAAGCGCTTTGTCCAACTGTGTGTACAGGAAGTCATCTCCGTCAGTGGTTCCATGTCCCATGAACAGAAGCAGTTCATCGGAATTCGGACGTCGGTAAGCGGAGGACTGTGTGAGTGCCCGAACGATTAGCGGAATATCTTCTTCGCATTCCAGCAGCGGAGAACCGATGCGAAGAGTCTGAAACTGATGTTGAAATGCCGAAGATTCCAGAATCAGTTTCTGGTATTCGCCTCCGTTTGTAATGAACGTGGGCTGAATATAAACTTCATGGATGCCGTCAGCATTCATTTGAGCGAGAGCTTCCTGAACGCTGCGGATGGTGAGACTTTCCGCTTTCTGAACGTTTGCCCGGAGCTGTTTGCTCGTCCACGCATGCTCGTGAAAGAGATCCGGATGAGAGCTGCGGAATGTGTATTCAATTGCATCAAGCGTCTTGGTACGGGTTTCCCGGATGGAAGTACCGAAACTAACTGTTAAAACAGCGCGGCTAGTGGAATGATTCATAGCAGGAGGTTCCTTGTCATTTTTATAAAATGGGCAACAAAAAAGCTGTCGTTAAATAACGGCAGCCGTTTTGTTGTATGTAGGTTTTAATTAAGCCTCTTCGATAGCGCCAACCGGGCAAGCACCTGCACATGTACCACAGGATACGCAAGCGTCAGCATCGATAACATACTTGCCATCGCCTTCTGCGATAGCGCCAACCGGACATGCACCAGCACATGTACCGCAAGATACGCAAGAATCAGTAATAACAAATGCCATAATTGAATCCTCCTTTAAATTTTGTATAATAATTCTAACTCAGACCGATAAAATATTCAAGTGGTATTTTACAGAAATGGTGGAAACGAAAGAATGGAAGGAAAAAGGACCTTGCCAACCTGAAAAAAAAGTATTATACTCAACCTATATGTGATTACGAAAGTAATTGGAACGATTAAGGAGGATTTTATCATGCAGGTAACAAAGGATATGTTAATGGGCGATCTGCTTCGTAAGGATATTAACGTTGCATACATTCTCATGGCTGCAGGTATGCACTGTGTAGGATGTCCGTCTTCTCAGATGGAGTCTCTGGAAGAGGCTGCTGCAGTACACGGCATTGATTGCGACAAGCTCGTATCTGCGATCAACGAGTTCTTTGCAAACAAAGAGGCTTCTGCAAACGCTGAAGACTAATTTACTTGAAAAGGATAAAATAAAGACAGTCGCAGACCGTTTTGATATGGTTTGCGACTGTTTTTGTATAAGAAAACGTATTACAGATCTGCGAGCACCTGAAGGGAGTTTTTCTTTACGAAAAGTTCATAATGTTCGGAATAATAAGCTTCTGTTGCAGGATCGTACTTCTGGCGTACGGCGTATTCGGAGAGTGCATTGCAGGTTTTGCTAAAGGAAAGTTCATCGCAGTCTGCCTTTTTCAGGATCAGATAGAATTTTCCGTTTCCCGGGTTTTTGTAGAGGATGCTTTCTCCGGTGAAAATGCTGCCGGTCTGTTTGGCTGCGGCGCAGACCAGGTCAAGCGTATCGAACTGGTAGATTCGCATATTCTGCGGAGCCGGTTTTGTGTCATCTTCTGTCTGTGCAGCCGGAGCTTTTTCCTGCGGTGCGGACGGCGCAGACGCTGTCGGGAGTTTATTTAACTGTTCCAGAATGTCCGGATTGCCAAGAAGATTTAAAATCTCATCGGCACCTTCCAACAGTTCGTTTGCCAGATTGGACATCGAAAGCTCTTCCTCATGATCTTGTGTGAAACGTGAAAAACGTGTGTCCAGTTCGTCCGGATCTTCCACTTTTGTGATGATCAGCATAATGCTGTCGTTTGCCATCGGGATCGCTTCCACCATGATCGGAGTGTCCTCAGCTTCAAAACCGACTTCATTATGTGCGCGCTGCATCATCTCACGGAACAGGTTTCTTGCATTTTCACTTCCATATGTCAGTTCGCTCAGTTTGATATTTCGTACGCTCAGGTCGAAATTGGTCAAAGTGCAGCGGATTGTATTTTCACTGATTCGTTCTATTCTCATCAAATCACTTCCTGTCTAAACAAAATTAGTCCATTTTTACGCCTATAATATACTATATCCTATTCTGTTTTTGCAATCCTATGACTGAAAGATTTATGAAAATGTAATATTTTGACCTTTTATAAATGTCAAACGGGCATTATAGTGTATTACAATGGGTGTCATAGAGATTGTATTGCGCTTGAAAGGAGGTGTGAGGATCACAGAGGAGCACGTTCTTTTTTCAACGCTATTGCCAAATTATTATATTTGTAAAAAGTTGGGAACAGGCCGGTCCGGTACGGTTTATCTGGCGTATCACAGAGATCTGGAAGAATATCGGGCGGTAAAAGTTGTTTCCAGTACGATGACGGACTATGAGACGTTTCGAAAAGAAGCCTTATTTTTGAAACATCTGCGTCATCCGGGCATTCCACTGGTTTATGATGTGGTGGATGGCTCTATCATTTCTGAACATTCTTTCCTTTTGGTTGAGGAATATCTTGAAGGCGATTCTGTATTTGCTCTTGTGAAACGCATGGGCAGATTATCAGTAAAGACGACAGCAGAGCTGGGAATCCAGATCTGTCGTATCATTCAGTTCATGAATACAGCAGAAAATCCCATTTTATATTTGGATCTGCAGCCGAAGAATCTTTTGGTGTGCGATAAAATGGTGAAACTGATCGACTTTGACCATGCGCAGTATGCGGCAGAGGTTGAAGCGTTTGGCGAGCGTTACGGAACTATAGGATTTGCGGCACCGGAACAGTTCAAAGGAGAGCCGTTGGACTGTCGGACGGATGTCTATGCAATTGGAGCTCTTTTATATTTTATGTGCCGGGGGTGTTCTCCGGGCAGAGTACCGGAATTTGGCGAGGACGCGAGATTCCGCGAACTGGACCGCATCATACGCGGATGTATGGCGGAACATAAAGACGATCGGTATGCCACAGCTCAGGAGGTGGAATTGGAGCTGCTGGAATTTCTGGATCATATTTCAAAAGAACAGGCAATGGAATCTCTTACAGTGATTTTTATGGGTGCGAAGGCTGGGATCGGAACGACTCATGCAGCACTCGGTTTTACAAACTTCTTGACCCGAAACGGGTATCTGACGCTATATCAGGAATTATACGATACGGATACAGTCCGATCGCTTGCACGAAATCTGCGTGTGAAAGCGGATGAGACCGGCGTATATCATTTTGGATGTTTAAACATCTGTCCATACTATGGTAAATCTGTAAAGTTACCATATCATTACTATCCAATTATCATTCGTGACCTGGGATTCAGTTGGAAGGAGGAATCCGAACTGCCGGACGCAGATCTTTATGTGCTGGTCAGCGGCGGCAAATGGTGGGAGCTTGATCTTACGGTTCAGGCTGTCAGAAAACTGAGATCATGCGGGAAACAAATGGTTCTTTTGTGGAATCACACGTCAGGGGGCTTTTGCA
This sequence comes from Lachnoclostridium sp., assembly GCA_015057755.1. The sequence goes on along the minus strand of SVDR01000005.1, from coordinate 29,038 downwards.
CAAGGCTTCCGAAGGATTTGCGTGGGATTTCATGTCTAAATCTGCCCTTCTTTACAAATCCATTGAAACGAAATAAAACTGTGGATGCCTGTTTTACAAAACTATTAGCATTTCGGACAGGAGGCACTACAGGATGGAAAAGAAAAAGATTCAGAGGACTCTTTCGGAGAAGAAAGCCCGATTAATTGGGATTGGAGGAATCGGACACAGCGTTGGCTGCACCCATTTTGCAATCATGCTGGCCAATTATCTGGCCGGATATGGGCGGAAAAATACCGTATTGCTGGAATGGAACCGGTCGGGAGACTTCGAACGGCTGGAAAAAGTCTGCACAGGTATGAATCGGGAAGAGAAACGGTTTCGTGTGCTGGAGGTGCAGTATTGGAAACAAGCCGGAATTCAGGAGTTGACGGAAGTGTTAGGTAACGATGTTGACGAAATTCTGATTGATTTTGGTGCTGTGGATCAAGAACTGCCGCCGGAGTTGCTGAGATGTGAAAAGCAATTTCTGGTCGGTTCGTTCAGCGAGTGGCAGGAAACGCGGTTTCGGGAATTCGTGCGTGAAAAGGAAAACGGAAACAGGAGCTGGAATTATTTGGCTGCGTTTGGCAGTGAAGAGACCAGAAAAGGATTTCGGAGACGACCGGGAATTTTCGTTGGACGAATCCCGTTTTCAGCCGATGCATTTTCTGTCACAAAGGAGGATTATTCGTTTTTTCAACAGTTGATTGATATGTAAATCAGTCGGAGGGGGTATGTCCGGCGGGCTGGAACAAAGGATTCATATGTCACAGTACCTTCTTGTGGCAGTCGGCCGGACAAGTGTGAAAAGAAGGAAACGACATGACAAATGAAATGTTAAGCAATATGGATCTGTACTATGTAGATTGTGAGAAGGAGGAGCAGGAGCAGCGGGAACTGGAAATGGAAGCGCGCCGAAAATTTGTCGAGGGTATGATGCGGTATCCGGAGATGGGAATTGCGGTGTACATTGATGATAAGATTCCGGAGGAACAGAGTGACTGGGATAAGCTGACTGTGATCCGTGAGGATAATCGGTTTTATATGGCGGATTTTATTGAAGATCAGAAACAGGGAGGTTTGAAGGAGGTGCGTTGGAACAAGGTGTACCATGGAGAGCTTGTATCGGAAACGAATGCCAGGAGAAAACATGGACGCAGACGTAAATAGCAGTTCGGGAAGGGAAGATCGCTTGAGGAGATATTGTTCTGCCTGGAAATTATTTCCGGAGTCGATTGTGGCGGGATTTACAAAAAATTTACAAACGAAAAGGATGGGATATGGTATAATAAAACGGTAAACTTGATTCGATAAAGCGGGCAGAGTTGCAATATGGACACGGTCCGATGAGATGCAGAAAGAGTGGGAACATATGAAGAGAGCAGTACCGGTTATTATAGCCATCGGATTGATTTTTCTGATCGTGCTTGGCGTGTTTAGTTATCAGGCGATTCAGAAATATATGCCGACGAAAGAGGCGGCAGATTTATGTGAGGTATATGAGATTGAGGGCGATGATGTTGCCCTGTTTTATAATTATGGCCGTCAGGAGATTCAGGGTATTTATGAAAACGGACAGACATACCTTCCGCTTTCCTGGATTCACGGTCATATCAATAAGCGGTTTTACTGGGACAGTACGGAACACCTTCTGGTGTACACGCTTCCGGACCAGATCGTTTACGCGGATGCTGAGACGAAGGGGTCCAATGGTGCTCCGCTTCTGCTGGTAAAAGATGAGGACATTTATTTGACACTGGGACTGATCGCCAATTATTCCGACGTGGAAATTCTGGCATTTGATTCCGGAGAGGCGAAGCGTGTGTTTATCAATGAATGGGGCAATCGCGGCGTTAGCGTTCTTGATAAAAAGAGAGCTGTTCGTGTCAAAGGCGGAATCAAGAGCCCGGTTCTTACCAATTTGGCAAAGGAGACCCAGGTAACCGTTCTTGAAACGATGGAAACCTGGTCGAAGGTTGTAACTCCGGACGGACATATCGGTTACGTGGAAAATAAGGTTCTGGGCGAGGTTCAGAATGAAATGTTTGCCAGCGGACGTGAATCTGTGGTTTACGAGAGCACACATTTAGATGAAAAGATTGTTCTTGGCTGGCATCAGGTGACGAATCTTGATGCGAATCAGACTTTGGAAGACGTTCTGGAGGCTTCGGAGGAGATCAATGTAATTTCTCCGACGTGGTTTGCCCTGACGGATAACTCCGGAAGTTTTAAGTCTCTTGCGAGTCAGGAGTATGTGGATCTGGCTCACGAGTATGGGGTTCAGGTATGGGCGCTGTTGGATAATTTCAGTTCCGATGTGCAGACGGAAGTTCTGCTGGCATCTACAACGACGAGACGAAAGCTGATCAACAGCCTGATGGCGGAAGTGGAGAAGTACGGAATTGATGGACTGAACATGGATTTTGAAAGTCTGAAGCCGGAGGCAGGAATCCACTATATTCAGTTTTTAAGGGAACTTTCGATTCCGTGTCGTGAGAAGGGGATCATCCTTTCGGTAGATAATTATGTACCGACCTCTTACAACACGTTCTATGACCGCGAGGAGCAGGGCGTTGTCGTTGACTATGTGATCATTATGGGCTACGATGAGCACTACGCCGGCGGAGAGCCAGGTTCGGTTGCATCGCTGGGATTTGTGGAAAACGGTATTTCCGGAACACTGGAAATGGTTCCGAGAGAGAAAGTGATCAACGCGATCCCGTTCTATACAAGAATTTGGACAGAACAGAATGGTGAGGTTTCTTCAAAAGCGCTTGGTATCGAGGCGGCGAAGAACTGGATTGAGAAAAATAACGTGGAACTGTACTGGCAGGAAGAGCTGGGACAGTATTACGGAGAGCTTCATACTCCGTCTGAGTTCAGTTATCTGTGGCTGGAAGAGGAAGAGTCTCTGGAGCTGAAAATGAATTTGATCAAGGACTATGATCTGGCAGGTGTGGCTTGCTGGAAACTGGGCCTGGAAGATGAAGCAGCCTGGGATGTTGTCGGTTGGGAATAAATGATAGGTAAAGGAACCTTTTCGAAGATCTGAGGAGAACGAAAAGGTTCTTTTTTTGTGCGGCAGCGGATATATTTTACAAATATTTGCCGGGGTACAGGGTGTGAGAAGATTGATCTGGGAGGAGGTTGTAGGCCTTCTTTTAATTTTGATGGTGTTTTTGGCAGCAAAATACGGAACTGTTCAGGTGGTCAGTGCGGAGGTGGCAGAGCGGAATGGAAAACCGGTTGTGGTAATCGACAGCGGTCACGGAGGCAATGATCCAGGTAAAGTCGGCGTGGACGGAAGTTTGGAAAAGGAGATCAATTTGGAGATTGCCATGAAGCTGAAGCAATATCTGGAGTTGGAGGATGTGGAAGTTATTATGACACGCGAGTCGGATGTTGGGCTTTATCAGGAGGGGGATACCAGTAAGAAAATGGCAGATATGCGAAACAGATGCCAGTTGATCAATGATGCGAAGCCTGATCTGGTGGTCAGCATTCACCAAAACAGCTACCATGAGGAGTATGTTTCCGGAGGACAGGTATTTTATTATCAGGGGTCGGAAAAGGGAAAAGAGCTGGCAGAAATTTTGCAGGAACGGTTTACTTATGTGCTGGGATCGGAAAATCGAAGGCTTGCGAAAGCAAACGGAAACTATTATCTGCTTTTGCATGTGAAGAGCCCCATTGTGATCGTGGAGTGCGGATTCCTCAGCAATCGCAAGGAAGCTGCGCTTTTGCAGCAGGAGGATTATCAGGACCGGCTGGCGTGGACGATCCATATGGGAATTATGGAGTATTTGAATCGAAATTAGGCATTGACTGTAGTGTGATAAAGAACTATACTGGATAATGTATAGAAACCTAATAAATGTTCTTCGGGGCGGGGTGTGACTCCCCACCGGCGGTAACAGTCCGCGACCTGCGTTTGCAGCTGATCCGGTGCAATTCCGGAACCGACAGTATAGTCTGGATGAGAGAAGAAATTGTGCGATGGCGACGCGAGTCGGCAGAAAAAAGGTTATGTGAGATCTTGCCCCGGATTATTATCCGGGGCATTTTTGATTTACGGGAAGATTCACATGATCCGTACGATTCCTCTATAGTGGAACATCAGGTACATAACTTACATTTAGGAGGAAGAAACTATGAAACAAAAGTGGCTGACAACGAAGAATCTGGTGCTGATGGGTATGTTTGGTGCGCTGGCAGGTGTGCTGATGATGTTTGAATTCCCGCTTGCGTTTATTGCGCCGACATTTTACGGTCTGGACCTCTCTGAGGTTCCGGTTCTGGTGGGAGCATTTTCCATGGGGCCGGTGGCTGGCGTGATCATTGAGTTTGTAAAGATTCTTGTGAAGCTGATGATGAAACCGACGACAACCGGATTTGTGGGTGAGATGGCAAACTTTGTGATCGGCTGTTCACTTGTGCTTCCGGCTGCGATGATTTATCACACAAAGAAGTCGAAAAAAAGTGCAATGTATGGTATGATTATTGGTACCATCTTTATGGCGTTGAGCGGAATTGTGATCAATGCGGTTGTGATGCTTCCGTTTTATTCAAAGATCATGCCTTTAGAGAGCATTTTGGCACTCGGTGCAGCGATCAATCCGGCAGTTAGCAATATCTGGAGCTTTGCGATCATCTGTGTTGGTCCGTTCAACCTGATCAAAGGTGTGGTAGTGTCTGTTGTGACTTTGCTGGTATATAAGAGAATCAGTAATCTGATTCATAGTGTAGGTAGAAAATAGTATGAATACAAAGATTATTCAGATTGACAGAGAAAATTTTACAGACGAAGAGCTTTTTGAGGCGGCGGAGATCCTTAGAAATGGCGGTTTGGTGGCAATTCCGACGGAAACGGTTTACGGTCTCGGAGCCAATGCGCTGGATGAGTCTGCGTCCAAGAAAATATATGAGGCGAAAGGCCGTCCGTCTGACAATCCGCTGATCGCTCATATTTCCTGTATGGACGAGCTTTCTGCATTGGTAAAAGAGATCCCGGAGGCGGGAAAAAAGCTGGCAGAAAAATACTGGCCGGGACCGCTGACGATGATCTTTCCGAAAAAGGATATTGTTCCGTACGGAACAACCGGAGGTCTGGAGACCGTGGCGGTCCGTATGCCTTCTGATCCGGTGGCGAACCGTCTGATCAAGCTGGCAGGTGTTCCGGTAGCGGCTCCGAGTGCGAACACATCCGGTCGCCCGAGTCCGACAAAGGCGGAGCATGTGGTGGAAGATATGAATGGAAAGATCGAGATGATCATCGACAGCGGAGAGGTTGGAATCGGTGTGGAATCTACGATCGTGGATGTGTCCGGAGAGGTTCCGATGCTTTTGAGACCGGGCGCGATCACTATGGAAATGCTTCGTGAGACGCTTGGAGAGGTGGAGATCGATCCGGCGATTTTAGGACCGCTGAATGCAGATGTGAAGCCGAAAGCTCCGGGCATGAAGTACCGTCATTATGCACCGCAGGGTGAGATGACGCTGGTCGAGGGCGAGACGGAGCGAGTGGTGGAATTTATCAATCAGGAAGCTGAGCTTGCAATGGAAGCCGGTCTGAAGGTTGGTATTATCTGTACCGAGGAGAGCCGGGAAAGCTACAAATGCGGTATTTTAAAGGTAATCGGAAGCAGGGAAGATGAAGAATCCGTGGCACACAATCTGTTTGCAGTGCTGAGAGAGTTCGACGATCAGAAAGTGGACTGTATTTTCTCAGAGAGTTTTTCAAAAGACAGACTTGGACAGGCGATCATGAACCGTCTGTGTAAGGCGGCCGGTTATCATATTGTAAAGGTTTAAGTTGTACGAGGGAGATATTATGACAGGCAAAAGAAATGGTTATATTACATGGGATGAATATTTTATGGGAGTGGCAAAGCTGTCCGCGATGCGTTCCAAAGATCCGAATACACAGGTTGGATGTTGTATTGTGAGTGAGGACAATAAGATTTTGTCCATGGGGTACAACGGTTTTCCGAAAGGCTGCTCTGATGACGAATTCCCGTGGAGCCGCGATGAAGGCGATCCGTACAATGAGAAATATTTTTATGTGACACACAGTGAGCTGAATGCGATCCTGAACTACCGCGGCGGAAGTCTGGAGGGCAGCAAGCTGTACGTGACACTGTTTCCGTGCAATGAGTGTGCGAAAGCGATCATTCAGGCGGGAATCAAGACCTTGGTGTATGAGAGTGATAAATACGCGGATACACCGAGTACAAGAGCGTCCAAACGTATGTTAAATGCAGCAGGCGTTCGTTATTACCAGTACAATGCGACTGGTCGTAAGATTGAATATCACGTGTAACGCGGAGGCTTCATGAAGTTTTTACTGGCGGCGATCAATGCCAAATACATTCACTCCAATCCTGCGGTTTACAGTCTGAGAGCGTTTGCCAAGGAGCAGCGCCCGAAGGCGGATATCGAGATTGGGGAATATACCATCAATCATCAGATGGACCACGTTTTAGAAGATATTTACAGGAGAAAGCCGGATTTTGTCGGCTTTTCCTGTTATATATGGAACATTTCCCAGGTGTTGGAAATTACAAGGGATCTGCATAAGATTTTGCCAAGGTGTGAAATCTGGCTGGGAGGACCTGAGGTGTCCTACAATGCAGAGGAGATTTTAAAAAATGAACCGCAGATTCGCGGAATCATGCGCGGAGAAGGCGAGCTGACTTTTACAGAGCTGGTAAGCGCCTATATGAGTGCGGATTATACGAGGATCAATCAGATTCAGGGAATCAGCTGTCGCGGATTCAGCGGCAAGTTTTACACCAACGGACCGCAGAGACTGCTGTCCATGGACGAGATTCCTTTTTATTATGCGGATATGACAGGCTTTGAAAACAGGATCGTTTACTACGAGAGCAGCCGCGGCTGTCCGTTTTCCTGCAGTTACTGCTTATCGTCCATTGATAAATCCGTCCGTTTCCGCAGTCTGGAGCTGGTAAAGAAAGAACTGGATTTCTTTTTGGAGCACAAGGTTCCGCAGGTAAAGTTTGTAGACCGCACATTTAACTGTAAGCGGGAGCATACACTCGGAATCTGGAAGCATATCTTAGAGAATGATAATGGTGTGACCAATTTCCATTTTGAAGTTTCTGCCGATCTGTTTGATGAAGAAGAGCTGGCGCTCATCGCGAAGATGCGTCCGGGATTGATCCAGTTGGAGATTGGCGTGCAGTCCACCAACCTGGATACCATTGCAGAGATTCACAGAAGAATGAATCTGGATAAATTGAGAAAGCACGTGGACCGGATCCACAGTTACCGCAATACACACCAGCATCTGGATCTGATCGCAGGTCTTCCGTATGAGAATATGGCTTCCTTCCTGATGTCCTTTGATGATGTGTATGATATGAAACCGGATCAGTTACAGTTGGGATTCCTGAAAGTGTTAAAGGGTTCTTATATGGCGGACCATGTGCGGGAGTATGAGCTGAAATACCGTTCCGTTCCTCCGTATGAGGTGCTTTCCACCAAATGGCTGTCCTACCGTGATGTGATCCGTCTGAAGGAAATGGAAGAGATGGTGGAGGTTCATTATAACAGTGGACAGTTCTCTTATACCTTGCAATTGTTGGAGAAAGAGTTTTCTCATCCATCTTCGATGTTCCTCGCACTGGCGGATTATTACGAAGAAAAGGGTTTGTTTGGATTTAGTCATAATCGTCTGGCGCGGTATGAGATTTTATATGACTTCCTGCAGGAGAAATTTGAGGAAGAGGATCTCCCAAAATTCCGCGATGCGCTGATGTATGATCTATATTTGAGAGAGAATTTAAAGAGCCGTCCATCCTTTGCAAGTGATCAGAGTGATGTGAAATATGAGGTACGCGAATTCTTCGCTGCGGAAGCGGAGAAGCCGGAGTGGCTTCTCGGTTATGAGGGTTATGACAGCCGCCAGCTGATCAAAATGGCTCATATGGAACACATGGAGGATGGAAGTTACATTCTGTTTGATTACAAGAATCGTGATCCGCTGAATAAGAATGCGAAGGCGGTACGATTTATATATGAAGAAAGAGGTTTCGATGGCAAGAAAGGAATCGAAGAAGGCCAGAAGCGAGAGGGTGACGAAGATTCTCGCGAGTCTGGACGCAGAGTATGGCACAGAGTACCGTTGTTATCTAAATCATGAGACACCCTGGCAGCTGCTGATCGCGGTAATCCTCAGTGCGCAGTGTACGGATGCGCGTGTGAACATTGTGACTGCGGATCTGTTTAAAAAATACGATACGTTGGAGAAGTTCGCTAATGCAGAGCTTTCGGAATTGGAGAAAGACATTCATTCCACCGGCTTTTATCACAACAAGGCGAGGAATATTATTTCCTGTTGTAAGGATCTGATCGAAAAACATGGTGGAGAAGTTCCGCGAGAGCTTGAGGCGCTGACTGCGCTGGCGGGAGTGGGAAGAAAGACTGCCAACGTGATCCGCGGAAATATTTATGATGAACCGAGCATCGTGGTGGACACCCATGTGAAACGCATTTCGAAGAAACTGGGATTGACCGAGCATGAGGAGCCGGAGAAGGTGGAGTATGATCTGATGAATGTTCTTCCTAAGGATCACTGGATTCTCTGGAATATTCAGATCATTACGCTGGGAAGAACCATCTGTGTTGCGCGGAGTCCGAAATGTGAAGAATGCTTTTTGCGTGAATTTTGTCCGTCTGCCGGTATGGGGAAGAAAGCTGGTGGTAAAAAATGACGACATCGTATGTAGCGGTTGATCTGGAGACAACCGGAATCGGAGCAAAGCGTGAGAAGATCACGGAGATTGGAATGGTTAAGGTCGTGGACGGAGTGGTTGTGGAGACGTATCATACCATGGTAAATCCGCACCGTAAGATTCCGGAACGGATCGTGGAGTTGACCGGAATTACGGATGAGATGGTGAAAGATGCACCGGGAATTGAGGAGGTGCTTCCGGAAGTGATCGCTTTTTGCGAGGGATTTCCGCTTTTGGGCCACCAGATCATTTTCGATTATGGTTTCCTGACACAGGCGGCTGTGAATATGAAGCTTGAGTTTAAGAAGGATGCGGTTGATACGCTGAAACTCTGCCGGTATCTGATGCCCGGTCCGGAAAAGAAAAATCTGGGTGCAGCGTGTGCATATTTCGGTATCGTTCCGGAGACTGCTCACAGAGCTCTTTCTGATGCTATGTCAACGCATTTGCTGTATACAAAACTGATGGAGCAGTTTGGAGAGAGCCGAAGCGACCTGTTTGTGGAAAAACCTTTGATTTACAAGGCAAAAAAGGAGCGCCCGGCTACGAAAAGGCAAAAACAACACTTGCAGGATTTATTAAAATATCATAGAATAGAGACGACTGTCCATATTGATCATATGTCCGGAAATGAGATTTCGAGGATGATTGACAAGATTATTTTTACACACGGAAGAATCCCGGAAAAAGGATGAGACAGGAGAGAGTTTCCGGACTCCAGATAAAAGATAAGAGGTGAAAGACTATGATGGATCTTAGACATGGCAAGAAGAAAAAAGTGATCACTGCGATCGTAGCAGTGCTTTTAGCGATCGGAATGGTGGTTCCGACTGTTTTAGGTGCGCTGATGACAGTGTTCCGTTAATGGAAGATTATTGAAAGTTAAAGTTTTAAGGAGATTATTATGAAAAAGAATGCGTGGATTGCCGGTGTGACGGCAGTCATGGCGGCCGGTCTGATTTTCATGGCCCCTGTTTCCGCGCGTGCAGAGGAAGCGATTCCGGCCGGCGTTTATGTGGGCGAGATCAGCCTTGAGGGGATGACCGGCAAGGAGGCAGAGCAGGCTGTAAAGGCATATGTTGACGCGAAGCTGAATCAGAAGATGACACTGGATGTCAACGGAACCCAGACAGAGACTAGTGCGAAAGAGCTGGGTATGACTTGGGGAAATCCGGACGCTGTTGAGGAAGCGATGGCGAGCACAGAAGTGAAGGGCAACCTGATCAAGCGCTATATGAAGCAGAAGGATCTGCAGGAAAATCCGGTTGTAGTAGATCTGGAACTGGATGTGGATCAGGAAAAGGTTGCAGCCTTTGTGGCGGAGAACTGTGGAGCAGCTTTGGCGGAGCCGCAGGATGCGACAATCGTAAAAGAAGGCGACGGATTTGTTATCACACCTTCTGTGACAGGTGTGGCGATTGATATGGAAGCGACGGAGGAGGCTTTAAAGGCAGCCCTCAGTGCCGATGGAACTGACGGCGTGCATGTGGTGGCAGGCGTGACCGAGTCCGAGCCGCGGATCAAGACGGAAGATCTTGAGACGATTCAGGATGTGCTTGGTTCCTATACCACAGGCTTTTCCTCAAGCGGATGGTCTCGTTCTACAAACCTTCAGGTAGGTACAGCGAAGATCAACGGACGCGTGCTGATGCCGGGCGATGTGCTTTCCGGTTATGAGTGCATGGCGCCATTTACAACAGCAAATGGTTATAAGACTGCGACCGCTTATGAGAATGGCCGTTCGGTTGACAGTGTTGGCGGCGGTGTATGTCAGATCGCGACAACACTTTACAATGCAGCGCTTTATGCGGAGCTGGATATTGTACAGCGCCAGAACCATTCTATGACCGTATCCTATGTGGATCATTCCAGAGATGCGGCGATCGCGGGAACATACAAAGACATTAAGATCAGCAATCCGTATGATACTCCGATCTATGTCGAGGGTTATACATCCGGTAAGAAGCTGACATTTAAGATTTACGGTCAGGAAACAAGACCGGAGAACCGAGAAGTGAAATTTGAGTCCAAGACATTACAGTGGATCAATCCGGGTGATCCGATCGAGCAGCCGGATCCGACATTGCAGCCGGGTCAGAGAGTGCAGGTTCAGTCTTCCCATACCGGCATTCGTTCCGAGCTTTATAAGTGTGTGTATGTGGATGGCGTGCTGCAGGAGAGAACTCTGTTAAATAAAGACAATTATAATGCGTCTAAGGCAATTTACAATGTAGGTCCGGCGTTACCGCCTGAAACTGTACCGGCAGAGGGCAGCGAACCGGCGGCTCCGGAAACTCCGGCAGAAACCACTCCGGTGGAGACACAGCCGGCAGGACCGGGTGCAGCAGCAGGACCGGGTGCGGCAAGTCCAGAGCCGGCGACAACTCCGGCAGGACCGGGTGCATCGACAGGAGCACCGGCTGTACCGTCAGGTGTATTAAATCCGGGTGCGACTCAGGGACCGCAGTAGAGGGACACGATTATGATGAGAAGGATCGAACGTGAGCCGAATGGCAGCGGAATCTTCACACCGGGCCAGGATCTTGTTGTGGCAGGAGCGATCGGCAAAAGAGGTGTGAAAGCAGCAGTTGAAAAGAAGAAAGAAATGCTGGAATCCAGATTTTGCGAAGCGTTTATGCGCAGTCTGGAAAAGGCGTTAGAAGAAAAACTGAATGTAGATCCTGACGTTCTGGCATCTCTGGGTGCGACAGAATGGGAATATGTAGAAGAGGGCGGCATTTTAGCGGCCCTCTGGAACATATCCGGGGCATACGAACAGGGAATCACATTTTCCCTGCTGAAAATGCCTGTAAGGCAGGAGCTTATTGAAGTTTGCGAGCTTTTAGATTTGAATCCGTACCGCTTGTGGTGCGGGGACTGTATTCTGATGGCGGCGAACCATGGCGAAGACATGGTTCAAGGACTGGCGGAGAAAGGTATCCGCGCTGCTGTCATTGGAAAGGTAGAAAAAGGTATCGCAAGAAAGATGACAGGTGTCGGCGGAACGGGCTATTTAGAGCGCCCGCAGCCGGACGAAATATATAAAGTGATCGGGGAGGTATAAAAATGGGAGAAACTAGAGAGAATGCTTATGATGAAAAAGTGGTAGCTCTGATCGAGGTAAAAGTAACTCCGCAGAGAGGTGTCGGATACGACAAGATCGCAGAGCGTATTTACCATCACAAGGAAGTATCTTCCGTATATCTGATGTCCTCCGGTAATTTCGACTTTACAGTTATTATCGAAGGAAAAACACTTCGCGAAGTAGCGCAGTTCGTAAACGAAGAGCTGGCTACAATTAGTTCCGTAGTAAGCACATCCACACATTTCATTCTCAAGAAATACAAAGAGAATGGTGAGGTACTGTGTGAAAATCCGGAAGATGAAAGGATGCTGATTAGTCTGTGAGAAACCCATTATCTCAAACAATAACAACGATTCCGCCGTCCGGAATCCGTAAATTCTTTGATATCGTAAGTGAAATGAAGGATGCGATCTCTCTTGGTGTTGGTGAGCCGGACTTCGACACACCGTGGCACATCAGAGAAGAAGGTATTTTTTCCTTAGAAAAAGGACAGACCTTCTACACTTCTAACGCCGGATTAAAAGAATTAAAAATTGAAATTTGTAACTATTTAGAGCGCCGCTTCAACGTATCTTATGATTTTAAAGATGAATGTATGGTAACCGTTGGCGGCAGCGAGGCGATCGATATCGCGCTTCGTGCGATGCTGGATCCGGGCGATGAGGTTCTGATCCCGCAGCCGAGCTACGTTTCCTATCCGCCGTGTACGATTCTGGCAGGCGGTGTTCCGGTTTCCATTTTACTGGAGGAAAAAGACCAGTTCCGTCTGACAAAGGAGAAACTGCTTGCAGCGATCACTCCAAAGACCAAGGTTCTGATCTTGCCGTTCCCGAACAACCCGACAGGCTCTATCATGGAGCTGGAGGATCTGAAGGCGATCGCGGAAGTAATCGAAGAACATGATCTGTTTGTGATTTCTGATGAGATTTATTCAGAACTGACATATACAGGAAACCATGTAACGATCGCTTCTCTTCCGGGTATGAAAGAGAGAACCGTTCTGATCAACGGTTTCTCCAAATCCTATGCGATGACCGGCTGGAGACTTGGCTATGCATGTGCGCCGAAGGCAATCTTACAGCAGATGTTAAAGATTCACCAGTTCGCGATCATGTGTGCTCCGACAACCAGCCAGTATGCGGCTGTTGAGGCTCTCCGCAACGGAGATGAAGATGTGGCAGAGATGCGTGAGGCTTATGACGAAAGAAGAAAATATTTGGTAAAAGCCTTTAATGAAATCGGTATGGATTGTTATGAGCCGCAGGGTGCGTTTTATGTGTTCCCGTGTATTAAGCGCTTTGGCATGAGCTCCGATGAGTTTGCGCTGAAACTTCTGGAAGAAGAGAAAGTGGCGGTTGTTCCGGGTACTGCATTTGGTGACTGTGGTGAAGGTTATCTCCGTGTATCCTATGCGTATTCCTTAAAGAATCTGCAGAAGGCGATGGAGAGAATCGAGAGATTCTGTAAGAGACATCTTGGAGAATAGCCATGAATATTGTTTTATATGAGCCGGAGATGCCGGCAAACACCGGAAATATCGGTCGTACATGCGTGGCGACCAATACAAAGTTGCATTTGATCGAACCGTTGGGATTCAAGCTCAGCGAGAAACATCTGGTTCGCGCCGGTCTGGATTACTGGCCGAAGCTTGACGTGACCGTTTACAGCAATTTTGAGGATTTCCTTGCGAAGAATCCGGGAGCGAAGATCTATATGGCGACTACAAAGGCTCAACATGTGTATACAGATGTGCAGTACGAGCCGGACTGTTTTATGATGTTTGGTCCGGAGAGTCGTGGAATCCCGGAGGAAATCCTTGTAAAATATCCGGAGACTTGTGTGCGTATCCCGATGTGGGGCGATATCCGCTCCCTGAACTTGTCCAATTCTGTGGCGATCATGTTATATGAGGGACTTCGTCAGAACGGTTTTGAGAAGATGACCATGGAAGGTCATCTGCACACATTGGAATGGTAAATAAAGAGATTGCCCCCCGCCAGAGTTTTTGCTCTGAACGGGGGGCTTTTTATATAGAGACATTTTATGAAGCTAAGAATTAGAGCTCTGTCATCCAGAGACCGTGGAGATTGCAGTATGCATAAACTGCTACCGGTTTCTCATTGCCGAGAAGGAATGTTACCTTCGGCTCCTGGCCCGGATTGAGAGAAATTCTCTGACCGCCATTTTCTGTCTGGAGATATACCCACTCAATGTAGTGAACATCTACCATCGGATGCTCAACAGAACCGATCATAACGTGAACAGCGCCGTCTTCCACAGTCACTGCCGGGAGATGCTTCTCGCCGCTTGCTTCTACTGTATTCGGCTCAAGAGCTTCCATCGGTTTGCCACAGCACATCATCGGAACACCGGATGCGTTGATCATACCTACTAAGTTACCACATGTACGACAAATGTAAAATTTCGCTTTCTTCATAAATCCAATCCTCCTGTTTTCATTCTATGATCTGGAACTTCTTTCCTTTTTTATTATAGCATGATTATAGAATAATATCCGCAATTTTTCTGTGACTTTCTCACATAAAATGAGAATTGTTACAAAACAGAGGTTTCGTTGACATGGTTTGCCAACTGATTTATACTATTAATATTGGGAGGTATACATATGGATTTTGCAACATATTTTCCGATCTGGGACAAGCTGACACCGGCTCAACAGAAGAAGATCGAAGATGGAACTTATTATCGTGAAGTTCCGAAGGGAATGATTCTCCACAGCGGAGAGACAAACTGCCTCGGCATTGTGCTGATCCAGTCCGGTCAGCTTCGTGCATATACGATTTCAAGCGAAGGGCGTGAGGTCACGCTGTATCGCTTGTTCGAACTGGATACCTGTATTTTTACTGCATCCTGTGCGATGCCCAATATTATGTTTGATATGGTCATCGAGGCAGAAAAGGACTGTGAAGTGATGGTCATTCCGCCTGAGGTTTATAACGCAGTACTGATGGAATCTGCGCCGCTTGCGAACTACCATAACCAGGTGATTTCCAGCCGTTTTTCTGATGTCATGTGGATGATGGAGCAGATTATGTGGAAGAGCTTTGATAAACGTCTGGCCGCATTCTTATTGGAGGAAAGCGCGTTAGAAGAGACGAAGGTACTAAAGATCACACATGAAAAGATCGCAAACCACATGGGAACTGCCAGAGAGGTCGTGACCAGAATGCTCAAGTACTTCCAGAATGAGGGTATGGTCAAGCTGACACGAGGCGCAATTGAGTTGGTAGATGAAAAGCGTTTGAGAGAATTAGAAGACAAAGAATAACAAATAAAACCTGCCGCAGATTCTGCGACAGGTTTTTTAGGTAAAAACACTATATAGGGGATTGGAGGTTACATATATGGGGAAGACTAGCTGCCAGGTTATGCCTGGAACATAGCCAGAATCTGCTGTTTGTTCTTTGCGCCAACGGATTTGCTTACCACTTCACCGTTTTTTACAACCATCAGTGTCGGGATGGACATAACTCCGAACTGAGCTGCAAGCTCCTGCTCTTCGTCTACGTTTACCTTCACTACTTTGTATTCCGGATACTCTTCGGCAATCTTTTCCACTACCGGGATCACCATACGGCACGGACCGCACCAGCTTGCCCAGAAATCCACGAGAACCGGTTTCTCACTGTTCATTACTTCCTCAACGAAATTATTTTTATTAATATTTAAAGCTGACATAGCGTTTCCTCCTTCAATGTTGGTTTGTTATTTCTTTCTGTGATTATATATTACCACAAGTCAGAGGATTATTCTGTGATAATATCACTAAACCGGAGAATTTATGTTCTTGCCATTCCATCTACGCTGAGCACCACACCTGTGATGTAGGAAGCTTCATCGGACGCCAGGAATACGAATGCATTTGCAATGTCTTCCGGTCTGCCGAGTCTGCGGAGCGGGATCTGTGCGATCAACGGCTCGATCACTTCCTTCGGAACTGCTTTCATCATATCTGTTTCTGTGATTCCCGGAGCGACTGCGTTTACGCGGATGCCTTTCGGGCCAAGCTCGCGGGCAAGGGATACAGTCAGGCCGTTTACGGCAAATTTGGATGCCGGGTATGCGAAACCGCTTGGCTGACCATGTTTACTTACCATCGAAGATGTATTTAAGATAACACCACTTCCGCGGGCGATCATGCACTCGGAAGCAGCTCTGGCTGCGTTGAATACGCCTTTCACATTCAGGTCCATAACCTTATCAAATGTCTCTTCTGTATACTCTGTGAATGGGGTGGATTCGGAAACACCTGCATTATTTACAAGAATGTCCACACATCCGTATTTTGATGTCGCCTCAATAAAAGCTTCTCTTACACTTTCCAGACTTCCGAGGTTCGGGCTGATGCCTGCGATTGTGGACTCCGGAAACTCTTCCTTTAATTTAGTAACTGCACGTTCTGCAGATTCCTGACTGCTTGCAGTGAGGATTACAGTTGCGCCTTCTCTTAAGAATGCCTGAACGGTTGCGTATCCGATACCGCGGCTTCCGCCTGTTACGATAGCTACTTTATTTTCTAATCTTTTCGTCATATTCAAATCCTCCTACTAAAAATTACTTTCTGTTGTTTGAGTATATGATATCCTTTTTGGTAAAAAATATCTGTGACAAAATCACGTTATTTGCGAAAAACAATACTTGCATTGGTTGGAAAAATATACTATAATGGAGAAAGTAGGAATGATTACTAATATCAAACATCAAAAATTTCAGGAGGATTCTTATATGACAATTACAAACGATATCAGATACATTGGTGTGAACGACCATCAGGTAGACCTTTTTGAAGGTCAGTACGATGTACCGAACGGTATTTCTTACAACTCTTATGTGATTTTAGATGAAAAGATCGTGATCATGGATACCGTGGATATCAACTTTACAGAAGAGTGGTTAGATAATATGAAGGAAGTTCTTGGTGACAGAAAGCCGGATTACCTGATCGTACAGCACATGGAGCCGGATCACTCTGCAAGCATTGATATCTTCCTTAATGAATATCCGGAAGCAGTTGTCGTTTCTTCCGCACCGGCATTCAAGATGATGCAGAACTTCTTCGGCACAGATTATGCAGACAGAAGAATCGTGGTTGGCGAGGGCAGCACATTAGAGCTTGGTTCCCACGTTCTTACATTTGTGACAGCTCCGATGGTACACTGGCCGGAGGTTATCGTAACTTACGATTCCAAGGATAAAGTGCTTTTCTCTGCAGACGGCTTTGGTAAGTTTGGCGCTCTCGATGTAGAAGAGGAAGACTGGGCATGTGAGGCTCGCAGATATTATATCGGTATCGTTGGTAAGTACGGCGCACAGGTACAGGCGCTTCTTAAGAAGGCAGCCGGCCTCGACATTCAGATCATCTGCCCGCTTCATGGACCGGTTCTGACAGAGGACCTTGGCTACTATATCAACTTGTATGACATCTGGTCCTCCTACCGTGTGGAGACAGAGGGTGTCGTGATCGCGTACAGCTCCATTTACGGAAACACAGCGGCTGCAGCTATGCTGCTTGCTGAAACATTAGAGGCCAAGGGCTGTCCGAAGGTTGTCGTGAATGACCTTGCTCGCTGCGATATGCATGAGGCAGTAGAGGATGCGTTCCGCTACAGCACACTGGTTCTTGCAAGCCCGACATACAATGGTGATATTTTCCCATATACAAAGGAGTTCATCAATCACTTAACAGAGAGAAATTACCAGAACCGTACAGTAGCATTTATGGAGAATGGCTCCTGGGCTCCGCAGGCAGCAAAGATCATGAAGAGAATGCTTGAGAACAGCAAGAATCTGATATTTGCAGATACAACCGTAAAGATTCTTTCCGCGTTAAACGAGGACAGTCACGCTCAGATCGAGGCTTTGGCTGAGGAACTTTGCAAGTAAAAAACAATGCAGAAACCGCCCCGTTCCGGGGCGGTCTGCATGGGTATAGAGACAAAAGAGATATTTTATGAAAACAGGGGGTAACCAAATGAGTGCATTATTTAACATTGGTTATGGATTGTATGTAATCACATCAAACGACGGAAAAAAGGACAACGGAATGATCGGCAATACTGTTGCCCAGGTTGCAAACGGACCGCTTATCATGGTCAGCATCAACAAGCAGAACTACTCTCACGATGTGATCAAAGAGACAGGAATTATGAACGTGAACTGTCTTTCTGTTGAGGCTCCGTTCTCTGTATTCCAGAACTTCGGATTCCAGAGCGGCCGCGATGCAGATAAATTTGCAGACGGTGTTGCAAAGCGTTCCGCGAATGGACTGGCAGTGCTCACACAGTACGTAAATGCCTGCATTTCTCTGAAGGTGGAAGAGTACTATGATATGGATTCTCACGGTATGTTCATCTGTTCCGTAACAGAGGAGATGATCCTCGGCGAGAAAGAGACGATGACTTATACTTATTATCAGAACAATGTGAAGCCGAAACGCAAGGCAGAAGATGCGCCGAAGAAAAAAGGCTGGGTATGCAAGATTTGTGGTTATGTGTACGAAGGAGAGGAGTTACCTTCCGATTTCATTTGCCCGCTTTGCAAACATCCGGCATCGGATTTTGAACCAATTCAGTAAAGGGGATCACCATGATTATTACACAGGCTACATTACAGGACATGGACGGTGTATTTGCCATTTTAAAGGCAAATCATGTGAGCAATGTTCCGGAAGAAGAGAAGAAGAATGGTTTCGTGACTACAAATCTGACAGAAGAGCAGATGAAGGCGCTGATCGAAAAGGAAAACGGCGTGACGATCGCGAAAGATGACAATGGAAAGGTGGTCGCATTTGCACTTGCAGCATCATGGGAGTTCTGGTCTGAGTGGCCGTTGTTCGCATATATGATCCAGGAACTGGAGAAGTTTGAGTGTGAGGGTGTAACTCTCACAACAGAGAATTCCTACCAGTACGGTCCGGTCTGCATTGACAAATCTGTGAGAGGAACCGGCGTATTTGAGAAGGTATTTTTTGCGTCCCTTGCAAACTATGCGGACAAATATCCGTATATGGCAACCTTTATCAATCAGATCAATCCGCGCTCTTACGCGGCGCATACAAAAAAGGCGCTGATGACAGAGGCTGGAACATTCCAGTTTAACAACAATAATTATTATATGATGGTTTGTCCGACGACTCCGCCGGAGAGCCGTTAAAGGTAAGGATAAGAAAGGGGCTGCTGCCGATTGAGGCAACAGCCCTGTTGAATTTTATAGAGATTAACCCTGCATATTGTAAATTTCTTCTCGTTCCTCATCATTGAGTGTCTTGTCTGTGAGAAGGGCGATCACAAGGATTCCGATCACGCTGAGAGCAAGTCTTGTGAGCATAAAGCGCATACCCAGGCTGGCTGCTTCGAACGTAAGGAGCGGGATCTTGGTGGTGGACCATGCTCCGAGGAAGACCAATACATTGAAAATACTGCTTCCCTTTTTCAGCATAACGGTCGCGACCGGAAATGCTGCGTAGAGCGGACCAGCGGCAGCGGAGCCGAGCAGGAAGGAGATCAGGACGCCCTTGATTCCGGAGCCTTTACCGGTATATTTGATCATGGTCGCACGGTCAACCCAGACATCAAGGAGTCCGAGGAGAATAAAGATCGGCGGAATGACAGAGATCATTTCTTTAATGTTCCCGGCTGTGTTTGAAAATGTGGTCAGTCCGATCTCTGGCATGACAAGGCTGATCACCAGATTGATGGTGAACAAGATCAGAAAGACGCGGTAACGTTTTAGAATCTGTTTTATATTCATAAAAGTCCTCCCATTGCAAACGCGGCGATGACAGAAAAGACAAACGCGGCGCAGTTTCTGAGCAGAGTAAGTTTTTTACCCAGCACTTTTGTTTCCATCGGAATGGTAATGACTCCAACCATCATAAGCGTGGAGACAAAAGCAGTGATCTGCATATAACCGGCTCCATTTTCCAAAAGAGCTGCAGCCAGCGGGAATGCAACGAAGCCTGGAATAAGCGT
Source organism: Lachnoclostridium sp. (assembly GCA_015057755.1). The sequence continues at coordinate 9,188 of SVDR01000005.1, read as the reverse complement.
AATGGAACCGATCAGAGCAGCGGCAAGAATACCGATGACTCCGGATTCAGAGCCGATCAGTTTGGAAATGGTCTCCGGGCTAAGGACTGCCAGAGCAAAACCGATGATGATCATAACCGTCAAAAGCTGCGGAAGAATATTTTCAAATGATTTCCATGCTTTTTTCAGAGCCATTTTCGTCTTCTTCTTATCTTTGATAAAAGAGATCAGGAGACCGGTTCCGGCCAGTGCATACAGGACATATGTAAACACGAAAAAATACCTCCTAGTAATAAATAGTTAATATAACATTCCTATCATACTATCAAAGTGGAATCTTTGCAAATGATTTTACAGCCTTGTTTTATGGAGAATCTTATTATATAATAGTATGCGGTTTGAAAATAAAGAAACGAGGGATGACAAACATGGATTATGTAATGTATATTCAGAACGGCGGAAACCTGGGACATGCAGAGTTTGACGATTACGAGAAAGCATATGAAGCGATGAAGGTGATGACTGCGCGTCACATCGGTGTTGCGACAGATATGCTGGGAAGTATGATGGATGCAAACGGCGAAGGTCCGTTTTTCTATGTACACCGCGACAGCGCATATGTGGATTCCAGCAACGGAACAGGAAGCCTTTCCATCCGTATCGAGGAAGTTCACGATCCGATCCACGCATATGCAGAGTTAAACATTGAGAAGACTTACATCTGTCTGACACTGATGGACCAGTTTGACACAGCACTGGCAGCATGCCATGCAAAGATTGGCGAGCTGGAGATGGAGCCGACAGAGGTACTGACTCTGATCGGAAGTCTGAAGGGCATTCACGACTGTCTTGAGGCTGTAGAGATTGAGCTGGACGACGAGACAGAGAAAGAATACCAGAAGCTTTACAACACATTAAAATTCTATCTGGGAACAGAGGAATAATCGTATAAAAACAGGAGGCTTTTATGTGGTTATTTTTCACCCTGGTGACAACTTTATTGTGGGGCCTGGCAGAACTTTTTTATAAAAAAGGTTCACATGAAGACTGCAGATACGATCATTTAAGAGTTTGCGTATTAGTCGGAGCAGTCATGGGAATTCATGCGGTATTTACGCTGCTGACAACGGACATCGGTTATGATCCGAGAAACCTGATCGCGTACGCTCCGGTATCCTTGTGCTACATCGTATCGATGGCATGTTCCTTTTTCGGAATCAGATTTATTGAGGAATCTTTAGCAGATCCGATTGAAAATACCGCCGGAGCGATGTGCTCTATTTTATGCGTGATCTTCTTAGGTGAAAGTATTGCGCCGGCAGTATGGTGTGCGATCGCAGTGATCGTAGTTGGTATTATCGGTGTCAGCTATACAGAAGGCAGCGCAGACGTAAACAGAAGACAGAAACTCGGAAAGAGACTGGCAGTTGTGGCATTTGCAATGCCGTTCTGCTATGCGTTTATTGATGCTCTTGGAAGTTTCCTTGACATTTTCTTCCTGGAACTGGAATCAAGCCCGCTGATCGGAGTAAACGCAGACAATATCGAGTTGGTAGCGAACGTTTCCTACGAATTGACATTTGCGATCGTGGGTCTGATCTTATTCCTTTTCATGAAATGGAAACGCGTGGCGTTTGAACTTCCGAAGCAGAAAGACAAGGTGATCGCAGCTGTTTGCGAGACAGCCGGACAGCTGACATACGTATACGCTATGAGTGGAAACGGAGCCATCGCAGCCCCGATCCTTTCCAGCGTATGTGTTGTATCGCTGCTCTTATCAAGAATTTTCCTGAAGGAAAAGCTGACAAAGAAACAGTACATATTTATCGGTATCATTATTGTGGGTATTTTAATGCTTGCAGTTTTAGAAGGCGAATAAAAGAAAAATGGTCGAATGATCTTGAAACAGAATCATTCGGCCATTTTTGTTGTAAAGAAATAGATTTATTTGTTTTGTTCCAGATGGGTAAGGATTTCCCGTTTATAGTTCAGAAATTCTTCTGAAATATGGAAATCTTTTCTCCGAGGCTTTGGCTCTTTGATGACGATTTCTTTCGTCAGCGTGCCTGGTTTGCCGGTAAGCAGGTAAATGCGGTCAGAGAGCAGGATCGCTTCATCGATGTCGTGGGTGATGAAAAGCGTGGAGAGCCTGATCTTCTCCATTACATCCAGATACCATTCGTGCACGGAGCTTTTTGTCAGCATATCCAAGGCGGAAAATGGTTCATCCAGAAGCGCCACCTTTTCGGAAAACAGATAAGTGCGAAGCAGAGCCGCACGCTGTTTCATGCCTCCGGAGAGCTGGGACGGGTATTTTTGCTCTGTGCCTTTCAGACCGAATTCTTCGAAATAGCCGGCTGCTGTTTCACGGGCCGCTGCTTTCTTTTCTCCGCGAATGATGAGCGGGAGAGCCACGTTATCAACAATGGTGCGATAAGGCAGAAGCAGGTCTTTTTGCAGCATATAGCTGATACTGCCCGGTTTTCCCGTGATATCCTCACCTTCCAGAATGACAGTTCCCTCATCCGGCGTACTGAGTCCTGCAATGATGTTAAATAATGTAGTTTTTCCGCCTCCGCTGACGCCGAGAAGGGAGACGATTTCGCCTTCATGCAGTTCCAGCGAGATATTCTGTATGATTTTTTCCTGCTCGAAGGATTTCGAGACGTTGTTGACTTGCAGAACTGTCATGGCAGCCTCCTGTGATTACTGTGGTAAAAATTCGTTTGTAAATCCGCTGTCCAGCGGAACTTCAGATTCTGTCAGGCTGTTTTCATTGACCCAGCGGTAGAAATTGTTCCAGCGTTCCGGGTCCAGATAGCCCCAGTACGGAGCGTCGGCCTGATACTTGTCGGCTAAATAATTCTGGCTGGCAAGAACCAGCTCTTTGTCCAGTTCCGGAGCGGCTGCAACCAGAATGTCGGCAGCTTCTTCCGGATGTTCCATGGCGAATTCGTAGCCCTTGCTTACTGCGGAGAGGAACGCTTTCGCTGTATCCGGCTGTTCCTCAAGGAACGTGTTGTTGGAAATCAGGACCGGAGTGTAGTAGTCGAAGACCGGATCGATGTCAGCAAATGCAAAGTAGTCGGTCTCCAGGTTTTCCAGTCCTGTTTTTACACCTGCCCAGGCGTAGAAGACCCAGATGGAGTCTACGGAATTGGAGCGAAGAGCAGAAACTTCGTCGGTCACGGTACTTGGAATCAGTTCTAATTTTTCATAGTCGCCGCCATCGGCTTCGATGATGTGTTTGATGGTAGCCAGTTCGATTCCGCCATTCCATGTGGCGTAGCTGTGCTCCTCCATTCCCTTTGGACGGTCCATACCCTCGCCTTTTCGGGAGATGATACCTGAGGTGTTGTGCTGGATGACGGAGGCAACCGCAGTAACCGGGAGTGCAGTATCCGCTTCCAGAGCGGGAGCAAGAGAATCCTGGAAGGATACGCCAAATTCAGCTTTGCCTGATGCAACGAGGACAACGGCTCCGTCTTCCGGAGGCTGAACGATCTCTACATCCAGACCGGCTTCTTCAAAATAACCCTTGGACTGAGCTACGTAGAGACCGGTATGATTGGTGTTCGGTGTCCAGTCGAGGACAAATGTGATCTTTTCTAAATCGTTCTTTGCAGTTGTTGTATTGTCAGTGCCATTTGCGCTGCTGCAGGCAGTTGCTGTAAGTGCAACGGAAGCGGCGAGCATGGCTGCGATCATCTGTTTTTTCATAAATTACTCTCCTTTTTCCCAAGGCATGCACTTTTTCTGCATGAAATCCACGCCTTTCATCAGCAACAGACTAATGATGGAGATCAAGAAAATGACAGCGAACATTTTGTCAAATGCAAACGCTTTTTTTACACGTGTCATGTAGACACCAAGACCGCCAAAGCCGCCCAGCCATTCGGAGATCACCGCGCCGACCACTGCGTAAGAGGCAGAGATCCGGAGTCCGGAGAAAAACTGGGACATGGATCCCGGAAACTTGAGGCAGGTAAAAATCTGCCATCGTCCTGCGCCCATGGCACGGAGCAGATGGACGGAGTCCGGGTCAACTGAGCGAAACCCATTTAACAGACCGATGGTGATCGGGAAAAACGTCGTAATGACAATTAAAATAACTTTCGGAGTCATTTCGTAGCCGAACCACAGAACAAGAAGCGGTGCGATCGCGACCGTCGGGATCGTCTGTGTCAGCACGATCAGTGGATAACATGCTTTATAAAGCGGTTCAAACTGGTCCATGAGCACTGCCATCACAAAACCGAGAAGAATTCCGAGGGAAAGTCCTAAGAATGCTTCAGCCAGCGTGATCACGGAATGCTCCATCAGAGCCGGAAATTCGGAAATGAACGCCTGTACAACCTGAACCGGAGAGGGGAGCATAAAGCTTTCCACCAATCCAATGGAACAGATGAACTGCCAGACGATCAGAACCAGAATGACCGCAGAGCATGACCAGATATTATTCGTGATATTTGGAAACTTTCTTTTCAATGGTTAATACGTCTCCTTCCGGACGATAGTTGATCTTCACATAAGTGGAAATGGACTTCGCACCGGCTTTTGCAGCGACGATCTGGCACTCTTTCACGACTGCCATCAGCTCGTCAAAATCACCCTCGATGGATGTTTCGAGAGGTCCCACAAAATAATTCAGACCGGTGGATTTGATGTAATCGAGGACCGCGTCCACAATGCGGATCACTTCCTCATCACTGTTTACTTTTGGTACTACCTGAATTCCTACACTTGCATTCATTGATGCATCCTCCTTAAAAAATGATTGGTGAATCTGGGAGAGCGTGTGGATGATTCGACTGAGTGACGGTATCAGGGAATCGGAATGTAAAAGAAAAACACTCCGGAATCCAGGATACCAGAGTGTTTGAAAATACTTGTCTCAGTTTGAAATCATATCTTCCTACGCTGGCATTATCCAGATCAGGTTCAAGGATTCGAGAAAACGATTCTCGTCTCAGCCGGCCGATTTACCAGCACTCCGTTTCAGTTGTATTTTAACTATACTACGCGACGCATTTGTTGTCAATTGCGGATTCTTACATAAGTTTAGAAAATCTTCATAAAACTTAAGGAGAAGTTTTCTTGATAATATCTGGGAATTTTTTTATCATTAATGTATAAGGAGGCGATCGTTATGTACGATATGTTTGATTATTTAGAGTGGAGAGGAGATCTCCCATTTTCAAAAATCGGATCGAGTCCGGTGGATATGCTGATTTTCTCGACGCTCTCTTACATACAGTTTGACGGGATTGTTCCAGATACTCCAAACCGACGAATTTCTCTGCACGAGGCGGCGGTTTGCTTTTTTGCGCAGAGTGATCTGGAAAACAAGGTTCGTGTGAAAAAGGATCTGGAACTTTTGGAAGCGGCAGCTGATACAGAGCGGTTTGGTTCGGTGGAGTTGTCATTTTACTGCAGCATCTTTGTTCCGGAAGAAGAAACCCAGTTTGCTGCGATCACATATTATCTTGGGGATGGAACGGCAGTGCTGACGTTCCGCGGAACAGACAGGACTCTGGTTGGCTGGAAAGAGGATTTTAACATGACCTTTCAGGACAGCATTCCGGCGCAGAGAGAAGCCCTAAAATACCTAGAGGAATTTTCCATTCACACCCTGCATCCGATTCGCCTGACCGGACATTCCAAGGGTGGAAATCTGGCTGTATATGCGGCAGCAAAATCAGAGGAAGCATTGCAGCAGCGGGTTGTTGAGATTTACAATATGGACGGTCCGGGCTTTTCGGAGAGCATGATGGCAGAAGCCGGTTATATGGCGGTTGTTCCCAAAATACATTCCTATGTTCCGGAGTCTTCGATCGTAGGCATTTTGTTTGAACATGCAGAACCGCATACGATCATCAAAAGTAAGCAGATCGGTCCGATGCAGCATGATCCATATTCCTGGGAAGTCCTTCGAAATGATTTTATACAAATGGAGGAGTTGTCTGAGGGATCGAAATTCATGGACCTGACGACAAAAGCCTGGCTGGTCGCCATGACGCCTGAGGAGCGGAATGATTTTGTAGATGTGATTTATGATATTCTCACATCAGGGGGCGCGGTAAAGACAGAAGAGCTGATCCATCCGAAGCAGATTAAAAATTATGTGAAGTCTCTGGTGATGGATGAGAAGAAACGGCAGACCATTTCCGACCGCCTGGGAGATTTGGTGCAAGTGGTCCGGGAAGGACAGAAAAAGAGCGAATAAGCAGAAAAATATCAATTCGGCGTATGATTACCGCCATGGTGATTATGCGTATGGCGAAGTGGACGAGCGTATGGCCATGTACCGCAGATGCGAGGCAATGGGAGTGGGTATTTCGGTTATGAAACCTTTTGGCGGCGGAAAGCTTTTAAAAGCCGAGACCTCTCCGTTAAAACATGCATTGACAGAATACCAGTGTTTACAGTATGCTTTAGATAAGCCAGGCGTCCTTACAACACTTCCGGGTGTGAGAAATCGCGAGGATCTGAAGCGCGTGCTCGGGTTCCTGAAGGCATCTCCGGAGGAGAAGGATTATTCGGTGCTCGGAACACTCGCGCCACAGGACGCCAAGGGTGTTTGTGTATACTGTAACCATTGTCAGCCGTGCCCGGCAGGTTTGAATGTGGGTCTGATCAACAAGTATTATGATCTTACTCGTGTTGGGGATATGATGGCGAAGGATCATTATATGCAGTTAAACAAACACGCTGAAGATTGTGTCGGCTGCGGTCACTGCAATGCTACTTGCCCGTTCCATGTGGACCAGGTGGGCAGAATGCAGGAAATCAAAGATTATTTCGGTAAGTAAGCTGTGTCTCCGATTCGGAGCGGTAGAAATGGCGCACGAAATATCGAATGTCTCATAAAGGGAAAGGGGTAAACATACTATGAAATCTAAAGTTTATTTCTCAAAAACAATCACACCGGAGAAAGTTCTCGAACTGTACAAATTAGTTGAGAAACCGTTACCGGGCAAAGTTGCGATCAAAGTTCATTCCGGCGAGCCGGGCAACCAGAACTTCTTAAGACCGAATTTCTGGAAACCGATCATTGAGCACGTTGGCGGCGTTGTGACCGAGTGTAACACAGCTTATGATGGACAGAGAAACACAACAGAAAAGCATGTAAAGGCAATCGAAGCTCACGGCTGGAGCCGCTATTTTAACTTCGATCTTCTTGACGCAGAAGGTCCGGACATCGAATTAGAGATCCCGAACGGAAAAGTGATCAAGAAAAACTATATTGGTAAGAACACTGCAAAGTATGAGTCCATGGTAGTGCTTTCCCACTTTAAGGGCCATCCGATGGGCGGTTACGGCGGAGCGCTCAAGCAGTTATCCATCGGTGTTGCTTCTTCCTTCGGTAAAGCATACATCCACGGCGCAGGCGAGCCTGAGAAAATCTGGACAGCAGACCATGATTCCTTCTTAGAGTCCATGGCAGATGCTGCAGGTTCCGTTATCGATTACTTCAAGGGCAATATCATCTACGTAAACGTAATGAAGAACATGTCCGTTGACTGTGACTGCTGTGCAAAAGCAGAAGATCCGTGCATCAAAGACATCGGTATCTTAGTATCTCTTGACCCGATCGCTATCGATCAGGCTTGTATCGACCTTGTAAACGCATGCGAGGATCCGGGCAAAGAGCATCTCTTAGAGAGAATCAATTCCAGAAATGGTGTGCATACAATCGAGGCTGCAGCAGAGCTTGGCTACGGTTCCAGAGAGTATGAACTGGTTGAAGTGGAATAAAAGTTTATCATCCCCAGAAGGTTTTGAAGGAAACTTTCTGGGGATTTTTTGGTTTGAGATGCAAGATGACTTGTAACGATATATAAATGGAGGCGCCCTCCTTTTTGCAATGGGAGAGACGCCTGTTGGTGTTATATGATGTGATATTCGTTCATCAGTTGTTCCAAATAATTCGGATCTTTAGCAGCTTTTTGAAGATCCTCGATGCGGGAATCATCGATAAGATATTGTGTGAGTTGGGAGAAACGCTTGCGTTCCAATTCCTGACCTTCTTCAAAACTATATGCTTTTTCTGATTTAATGTGCTCTTCCAGATTAAATTCTTTCAGAATCATATTGGTAACCTCCGCGCGGTGATGCAGCAGGAAACTTTTTAGAATATCATGCTCGATACAATGTACGACTGCCTGGTCGATTGCATCAGGGAGAGCGAAACCGGAACGAGTACCGATTCGAACCTGTTCAATCAGACAGGAATATTCGTAGAGTTCGTGGCAGGCCTCCATTAGCTGTTGGTTATGGCCGAAGTTGATATTGAGCATCGTGGCAGTACATTCTAAACAAGCTTCTTCGCCGTCGTGTTTGATAAAAGAATCTGAGAGGCGTAATGTTCTGGAATCCGGTTCATTTGCAGTACCATTGTAAAAGACAATGTAGTTTGGAGTCGGAAGATCAATACGTTTTGTACCGTAAACGTTGAGTTCATGCTCCGCTATGTACCCCTGATACACGTCTGAGAAGTAGAACAGACCGCGGAGCGGCATGTTTGGATTCCATGTGGACTGCGCCTCGTATAAATGCAGTTGATTGTTGATGATGAATGAAACATCATTCTTCATACCCAGGTATAAGACATTTTCGATGGTCGTAACCGTCAAATCATCCGGGTTTGTGTCTCCATTTTACTAGAATCATATTAGGTTGTAAATGTTGTGGAGTTGAATTCAGAAATAAAAGATCAGAAATTCAGATACCACAGATACCCAGAGAATGGGCAAAGAACCTCAAGGAATGAGGTTTAAAAGATGTACGAATAAAATAGCACAAAACCTAGCGGAAAGATATTGGCAAAATATATAAATGGAGGCGCCTTCCTCTTTGGAATGGGAGAGACGCCTGCTGGTGTTATATGATGCGATATTCTTTCATCAGTTGTTCCAAATAATTTGGATCTTTAGCAGCTTTTTGAAGGTCCTCGATGCGGGAATCATCGATAAGATATTGTGTGAGTTGGGAGAAACGCCTACGTTCCGTTTCTTGTCCCTTTGCGTGACCTTCTGCATGACCTTCTGCAAAACTATATGCTTTTTCCGATTTAATGTGTTCTTCCAGATTAAATTCTTTCAGAATCATATTGGTAACCTCCGCGCGGTGATGCAGCAGGAAACTTTTTAGAATATCATGCTCGATACAATGTACGACTGCCTGGTCGATTGCATCAGGGAGAGCGA
>SVDR01000081.1 GCA_015057755.1 Lachnoclostridium sp. | reverse complement strand
TCCGGTTCTGATCAGGAAGGCGAAAAGAAGAAAAAGAAAGGAATCTTTAAAGATCTGTTTAAAGATTCTGATGAGAAATAAAAGAAAAACAGGCATTTCGCAATAACGCGGGATGCCTGTTTTTTGTTGATAAAAGGTTTCTGATTAAGCGGTCTGACGGTGGTGCATGCGATGTTTCACAAAGAATACACTTGCCAGAACCACAAACAAACATGCATAAGTGATAAAACCGGCGTGAACGGACGGATTGATCATTCCGATTGCCTGCAGGACAAAGGAGATCGTGCAGGAACCGAGATTGCATCCTACCAAAACAATGGCATTGGCTGTATGCAAGGATTCTGTCGGCAGATGCTCGGACAGACCATTGAACATGTAGGAAGTGCTAAGGGTCACGCCGAAATTGCACAGACATGCGCCGATCAGTACAGATAGCAGATTTCCAGCCAGGCCGATGGTTATCATACCAGTCGCGATCATCAGCAGAGAGGTCGGAAGAAGCAGACGTTTTAATTTTTCATACAATCTTCCGAAGATCATACCGGCGAAGAATCCGGAGAATACGGAAACACTCATGATCGTTGCACCGTTTACATCGGTACCGATACCTGTTTCTACCACATAACTGGTGATGCGCATGGATAAAAGCACCGCGGCAGATACAAGCGTCATACCCATAAGGAAATTGGTAAAAATGAATTTTTTGTGCTTTGCAGTTAATTTTACAGCAGTCTGAGGCATATCAGAAGCGGACATGTCTGCAGACGCGGTTTTCTTCACAGGTACAAATGCCAGATACAGAACCAGGATCACGAATGCCGTTCCATAAACCAGGAACGCATAATTCCATCCAAAACGAAGAAGCTGTCCGGCAGCCAGCATCAGGGTTGACTGACCGATGGTCTCCATGGAACAGCGGAATCCCTGCAGTCTGGAGCGGAGAGAGCCGGTGAAACGTTCACCGATCAAGCTGACCGCTTTCGCATTGAGAAGACCGGTACCCACACCCATCAAAAGTCTTGTGATCAAAACAAGAGGATAGGATGAGGTGAAGACCGGTGCGATACCGCAGATACCCATCAGCAGAAGACCGGTGATAACCGTAAACCGTTCATTTAAGAAACGAGATAAGACCGGAGTCATAGCGATCATGATCATCATGGCCATAGCCGGTGACGAGATCAAAAAATCCACTGCCGAGCGGTCATAGTCTGCAAAGGTTTTCAACATTTCCGGCAGACAGCTGGAAACCGCATAGTTGGATGTCAGAAGAAGTGAAAGAGACAGAATACCGATCACTTCCAGATAATTTACTTTTTTCATGGTACAAAATCCTCCAAATAATGTTAGCTATTATAATGGAGAAGGGGAGTAAGTGCAAGTAAAAAATGAAAAACAAAATTTAATTGTGGGAAAATAAAAATATCATTGTTTTATTTTGTGAATTGAGTGTGCTAGAATCTATGTATAAAGAAATGCTGGCCAGCTTTCGAAGAAGGATGATGAATATAACTAAAGGGGGAAACTTATGAACAGTATGGCTATTGCATTGCTGATTTTGGCAGCAACCATCGTATTATTTATTTGGGAACCGATTCCGATCGTAGTAACTGCAATTGGTGCATCCATTCTTTACGCTTACACAGGTATTATTGAAGTTGGCAGTATTTTCAGTGGATATAACAGCACAACAATTGTACTGTTAGCAGGTATGATGGTCGTGGGTTCTTCTTTGTTCCATTCTGGTGTAACAGACCTGATTGGCGAAAAGATGATTAAAGTTACAGGTAAAAGTGAACAGAATATTATTCTTGCTACATTGATCGTTTCCTGTGTACTCAGTGCTGTATGCAGCAACATCGGTGTCATGGTAGCAATGGCTCCACTTGTAACTGCTATGTGTATCTCCGCAGGTATCGGACCGTCCAAAGCGCTGTTAAGCTTACTTTTCGGTGCTCAGTTTGGCGGCTTTGTAACACTTGTTGGTGTAGGTTCCAACGCATCTGCGAATGGTGTTATTCAGGAACTGGGTTACGAACCATTTGGATTTTTTGATATCACACCGTTTGGTATCGGAATCTGTATTCTTGGAACTCTGTATTTAACATTTATTGGAAGAAAGTTTTTACCGGATACCGGTTATGTTCCGGAATTTGCACAGACTGAAAAGAAACCGTTAGACAAGAAGAAAGCGCTGATCTGCTGTACAACTATGGCTGCTGTTCTTGTTGTGATCGCATCCGGTTCCAAGGTTGTTCCAATGCATATCGCAGCGGTTATCGGTGCGTTGATCATCGTTGGAAGCGGCTGTATGACTGTGAAAGATGCGATTAAGGCGATCGACTGGAACTGTCTGGTTCTGGTAGGTGCGCTTAGTGCGATTTCTGCAGGTATCAAAGCAAGTGGAGCCGGTGATGCGGTTGCGAATCTGATTCTTCAGATTCTTGGTGATAATCCAAGTCCGTTTATGATCAGCACTGTAATCTTCTTTGCGGCATCCATTCTTACACAGGTAATGTCCAATATTCCGACCATTCTGGTATTCATGCCGATTGGTATTTCCATTGCCGAGCAGATTGGTGTCAGCCCGTATCCGATCGCAATGATCATTACATTAGCCGGTGCAGCTTCCTATGCAACACCGTTTGCAGCTCCGCAGAATATGATGACAGTTGGTTGGACAAAGTATAAATTCACAGATTTCGTGAAAGTTGGTATTCCGATGGTACTGCTCACTTATGTGGCAGTTGTTACCTTGATTCCGGTTTTCCTTCCATACTAATCGAAAAGAAAAGGTGTGACCAGAATGACTGAATTGCAGAAGAAAGATTTTCTGAAAGGTGCATATGATCTTCATTTCCATACCGCTCCAGACGTAAGTCCGAGAAAATGTACCGATCTGGAACTGGCCAGAGAATGGCTAAGAACGGGAATGAAAGGCGGTGTGATTAAGAGTCACTATGCAGATACAACAGGCCGTGCAGCGTTGATTCGGGAACTTTATCCGGAACTTTCTGTATGGGGCGGCCTGGTATTGAACCGACAGGCCGGCGGTTTAAATCCGGCAGCCGTAGAGAAGATGGCTCAGGCCGGCGGTAAGTTCTTGTGGTTTCCGACTCTGGATTCCAGGGAATATCAGGCATATCGTCATAAAAACGAAAAGGATTTTGACTTATCACCATTTATTGCTGTATGCGATGAGGATGGAGCGTTGAAACCTGCCGTTTACGATGTACTCGATGTGGCTGCGAAATATAATCTGGTTCTGGGAACCGGTCATCTGGGAGAAAAAGAAGGACTTCCACTTGTGAGAGCAGCATTTGAACGTGGAGTGAAGCATGTGGTTTTAACCCATGCGGAAAACCCGTCCACCATGTTCTCGGAAGAAGCACAGGAAGAATGTGTAAACATGGGAGCCATGGTAGAACATAGTTACTTGATGACATTTTGGAATCGGGTTCCGATTTCCGATGTGATCAGTCAGATTTGCCGTGTCGGTGTAGAAAATTGTATTCTGGTAACAGATTTTGGACAGCCGGATTCTCCGGGATCTGCCGAAGGAATTGCTGCCTATGCCGGATTGCTTCTTGAAAATGGAATGAAAGCAGAAGAAATTGAATATATGTTGAAAACATCTCTTGAGAGATTGTTTACATAACAGAAAAGCGCCGGTTTGGCGCTTTTTCTGGTGCATTGTTATTGTGGACGAATCAGAGAAATCTGTTCGAATACTTTTTTGGTAAGTTCTATGAAATCAGTAGCATATGCCGGAAGATAGCGTTCTTTATGATATGCCAGAACAAGGCGATGATCGACGTAGTCGTTATGAAGCTTCAGAGGAAATGCATTGGCATTCGGATACTGCTCCAGCAGCAGCGGAAGACGCATTTGTGTACAGAAAAAGGCTCCATAATGATGAGGATAGAGTGAAAGCAAAAGTTCTGTGGTTGAGGATTCCAAGAAGACTTTTGGAATGACCTTTGCATCTTGAAAACATGCATCGATGGTACGTCTGAGTCGCATCGGCGGTTTAGGAAGCAGGAACGGCAATGCAGAAAAGTCCCGAAGGTTTACACCGGAAACAGAACGGTCTTTCAAAGACTGCCAGGAATCCGGGAAATAATGTCGGAGCAGCTCATCCGAGCAGACCAGATAAATACGGTCATTGAGGATTGTAGATATTTCCAGCTTTGGGTTATCCTGGTACATGATACCGATAAAGAGATCCAGTTCTCCGTTGAAAAGCATTTCTTCCATTTTTCCGGAAGACTGGTCGATCATATCGATGGTGATGTTCGGCCATTTTTTATAGAATAACGGTAATATTTCCGGCAGACATATCTGGGCACGATAGGCAGGGATTCCGACTTTCAGATTACCGCTGTTGGTGGCGGAGATGGTGCTCAAACGATTCTGTAACTCCTGTTCCTCCGCAAGAATTTTTGCGGCGGATGCAAAAAGCTGTTCGCCTGCATAGGTGAGAGCTAGTTTCGGTTTTCGGTGAAATAACGTAACACCATAATACTGTTCCAGGCGCTGGATATGCTGACTGAGGTTTTGCTGGGAAATATAGAGCTTCTGAGCTGTGTTGGTAACATGAAGCTCTTTTGCCAATTCTACAAAATAATATAAACTGAGCAGATTCATAGATATCTCCTTTGTCACTCGATGCTTTTATTATAAACAGGAAAAATTGATCTGTAAATAGAATGACAAAGATTTATTGTTAAAATGGAAGAATTACTTTGTTTGATTTTGTGGCGCATAACCTTTACAATAGAATCAATAGATGGAACTGATAGAAAGGGGTAATCAGTATATGGCAGTAGGAAAGCGAATTTATTTAAAAAGACATATGCCGGATCCTGCAATTATAGAGCAGTTTAAAACGATACCGGCCTCTAATACATGTGATGTAATGGGAAGAAACGCGGCAATGAATCCGCGAATCCGGTTAATGAGCAGTCCGAAAGAACAGATGATGGTGGGAGCTGCTCTGACGGTGAAAGCACGAGGCGGTGACAATCTGGCGCTTCATGCAGCTCTTAACATGGCCACAGAAGGGGATGTACTGGTGGTTTCCAACGAAGAAGAGAATACAAGAGCGTTGATGGGTGAGATTATGATGGCGTATCTCCGCTACACGAAAAAGGCTGCCGGCATCGTGCTGGATGGACCAATTCGCGATATCGATGAGATTGGTAAATGGGATTTCCCGGTTTATGCAACGGGAACAACACCGGGCGGTCCGTATAAAGATGGACCAGGTGAAGTGAATGTGCCGATTTCTTGCGGAGGTGTAACCGTGAATCCGGGTGATATCATTCTGGCCGATCCGGATGGAATTATTGTAATTCCAAGAAAGGATGCAGCTCAGATCCTGGAAGACGCAAAGAAGTTTCAGGAGGCAGATGAAGCAAAACTGGAGACAGCAAAAAATGGAACTGCGAAGCGCGAATGGGTGGAACGGACACTGGCTGCCAAAGAATTCGAAATAATTGATGATGTGTATGAGCCATAGAAGGCAGGAGGAGTACCGATGAGTTGGAAAATTTTATTGCCGCAGGAAATTATGAGTGAAGGGCGAAAATTATTAGAAGATGCAGGACATACGATTATTGATGGAAGAGGATTTGAGACAGAAGATGTACTGGCAGATATGAAAGAACACCAGCCGGATGCAATGATCGTTCGAATCACACCGATCACAAGAGAAGTGATCGAAGCAAATCCGAATTTAAAAGTAGTGGTGCGTCATGGTGCAGGATTTGACGCTCTTGATGTAAAAGCTTGTCATGATCATGGTGTGCAGACCTTGTATGCTCCGGTTGCCAATAGCACATCGGTTGCAGAAACAGCACTTCTTCTGATTTTGGAATGCAGCCGTAATGTGACAGTATTACAGAAGACTTGGGTAGAGGATTTTTACAAGGCAAAACTGAAAGTAAAGAAAAATACATTAAACGGTAAGACATTGGGCCTGATCGGCTGCGGTAATATCGGAAGCCGATTGGCAGTACGAGCGCTTGCCATGGAAATGAATGTCATGGCATACGACCCGTATAAACCGGCAGCGGATTTCCCGGAAGGTGTTGAAGTTGTTCGTGATCTGGATCGTATTTTTAAGGAGAGCGATTATGTATCTCTGCATACACCAAATACACCAATTACAAAGAACATGGTAAATAAAGAGCGTTTGGCAATGATGAAGCCGACAGCATTCCTGATTAATACCGCTCGCGGAGGCTGTGTTGTGGAAGAAGATCTTTATGAGGCATGCAAGAATGGTGTGATCGCAGGTGCAGGCCTGGATGCCATTCGTCAGGAGCCGGTGGATCCGGAGAACCCGCTTTTAACATTGGATAACGTGATCATTTATCCGCATATCGGTGGAAATACAGTGGAAGCCGCTCATAGAGCCTCTTATTTCGCTGCAATGGGTGTTCAGGAAGTATACGAAGGAAAAGAGCCGACATGGCCGATTCATGATGTGGATTATGCAACTGCCGTGACATATGATGATGTCAACCATGTGAATAAGAAAAAAGCAGGAATGTTTGATTTTTAAATCGAAAATCTGAGATATCAGACCTCCTCATTAATAATACCCCCCAAAAAAGACAGGCACCGGTGAAAATTTCATCGGTGTCTGTTTTTGTGGGTAAGGTTACTTTAACTGTTTACCGTCTGAGAACGCATTGCCTACTTTCTCACCGAGAACATGGTATGTGTGGTGCACACCGTCAAAGATGATCGGGCGCAATTTCATTGGATCGATCATACCATTTCCATCAAGAATACTTTCATCGGCACTGACATTGACGATCTCGCCAAACATGTAATCGTTTTCTGTATCATAACTGATCAGTTTACATTCCAGCGTCATCGGCAGTTCTTCAATGATCGGGGCGTCTACAAATTCGCTTTTCACTGTATGGAAACCGGCTTTTTCCATTTTGTTGGGTTCATCTTTTCCGGAAACAATACCCACATAATCACATGCAATCACCTGATCGGCGGTGCCCATGCTGACAGTAAATGCCTTGCGCGCCAGGATGTTTTCGGTGGTCTTATGGTTACTGATGCAGATGAAGATCTTATTTGCATCAGCTACTCCGCCCCATGCGGCATTCATGGCATTCGGCTTTCCATCTTCGTCATATGCACAAATGATAAAAACGGCCTGCGGGTAAAGGGTCGGTTTTGCTCCAAAGTTTTTTCTCATGATGGTTCCTCCTTTTCAATCTGCTGTTAATGTTATTGTACATCTGGATGGGGTAGGGAAGTCAATATATTTTTTCGGCCAGAAATCTAATTTTGAAATATCCGAGAGGGGGATATGTTTATGGTGTAAAGTAATGTCGATGAAGCTTCAAATGAAATAATTGAAAAGTTGTCTTATATCTCATGATTATCCTGCACCATATCCCTCAGTGCATCCATTCTCGCATCCAGTTCGGCACTGAGCTGCGCGCAGTACAGCAGTTCATTGGCCATATGTTCCGTGAATTCAAAGTCCTTTTTGTATCGCAGCTGGTGCTCCAAGCTGGCCCAGGAGTCCATGGCAATGGTGCGGATCTGGATTTCGGCTTTCATGACACGTTTTTCTTTTGCCAGAAAGATCGGCACACTGACGATCAGGTGCAGACTGCGGTAACCGTTCGGTTTTGGATTGGCGATATAATCCTTTTTTCGGATCAGAGTGATATCGTCCTGTGCTAAAAATGCATCTGCCAGCATGTATACATCATCCGGGAAGGCACACACAACGCGGATTCCGGCAATATCGTTAAGCGTGTCTTCGATATTTTCAATGGTCAGCGGAAGATTCTTCCGTTCCAGCTTATCAACGATGCTGCTGAATTTTTTCAGGCGGCTTGTCATACCGTTGATCGGATTACGATCATGCTGGAGGGAGAATTCCTCGTTCAGCACATTAAATTTTGTTTCAATCTCCATGATGGCACATCGGTAGTAGGCCATTAATTTATTAAATTCCTGCATGTGCGGCATAGCCAGGGCAAACATGTCACGGGCCTGTTCTTTTAATGCGAGGGATTTGTCTAAAGTTTCGTTTTCATAGGTTTTTTCATTTGTCATTTTATCTTGAAGCTCCTTTGCTCGGCAATTTCTTATAGGATCATACATATTTATCATAAGTCATGATTGTATAAAAATGCAAGAAACATCGGATGAAAGTTTATTAAAAATTCCTGAATCTTCTTAGATTTCTAGGATTTGTGCGGATTACCTCTGGATTTTTCTTCCGCAGTGCGGTATAATATTATATCTGTGAAAACGACTGAATGACTGAAGGAGAAAGTCAAATGAAGAAGATTCTTGATTTTATTACAGAAGAAATGAAAAAAGCTTTTGTTGA
>SVDR01000004.1 GCA_015057755.1 Lachnoclostridium sp. | reverse complement strand
AGACGACATTTAATTACAATAAATTTCAAGAATTAGTTGAAAAAATTTCAAGAACGAGTTATGATATAAATGTTTTAAATACAATTTGCAATGCGACACAGGAAAGACAGGTGGAAGCAAAGAAGGTAGCTTCCCAGGTAGATGTGATGCTGGTCATCGGAGGTAAACACAGCTCCAATACCCAGAAGCTATACGAGATCTGCCAGAAAGAATGTAAGAATACATATTACATTCAAACTATAGGCGACTTAAATCCTGAATGTATAAGTTCGGCGTGCAATGTAGGTATTACGGCAGGGGCGTCAACCCCGAATAATATTATCGAGGAGGTTCATACTAATGTTAGAGTTAAGTTTTGAACAAATGTTAGAAGAGTCTTTAAAGACAATACGTACAGGAGAGGTTGTTACTGGTAAGGTCATCGACGTTAAAGAAGATGAGATCGTTTTAAATATCGGCTACAAAGCAGATGGCATTATCCCGCGCAATGAGTACACAAACGAGTCCAACGTTGACTTAAGAACTCTTGTACAGGTTGGCGAAGAGATGGAAGCTAAAGTTCTTAAAGTGAACGATGGCGAAGGTCAGGTAGCTCTTTCCTATAAGAGACTGGCTGCAGACAGAGGCAACAAGAAACTTGAGGAAGCTTTCGAGAACAAAGAAGTTCTTACAGCTAAAGTTGCTCAGGTTCTTGACGGCGGTTTAAGCGTTATCGTAGATGAAGCTAGAATCTTCATCCCGGCTAGCCTTGTTTCTGACGTATACGAGAAAGACCTTTCCAAGTATGCTGGTCAGGAGATCGAATTCGTTATCACAGAATTCAACCCGAAGAGAAGAAGAGTGATCGGTGATCGCAAACAGCTCGTAGCAGCTAAGAAGGCTGAGCTTCAGAAAGCTCTCTTCGAGAAGATCGCTGTTGGTCAGACAGTAGAAGGTACAGTTAAGAACGTTACAGATTTCGGTGCATTCATCGATCTTGGCGGCGCTGACGGTCTCCTTCACATTTCCGAGATGTCCTGGGGCAGAGTAGAGAGCCCGAAGAAGGTATTCAAGGTAGGCGAGAAAGTTACAGCATTAATCAAAGATATCAACGGCGAGAAGATCGCTCTGTCCATGAAGTTCCCGGAGACAAATCCGTGGGCAAACGCTACAGAGAAGTACGCAGTTGGCAACGTAGTATCCGGTAAGGTTGCTCGTATGACTGACTTCGGTGCATTCGTAGAGTTAGAGGCAGGCGTTGACGCTCTCCTTCATGTATCCCAGATCTCCAAAGAGCACGTTGCTAAACCGGCAGACGTTCTCACAATCGGTCAGGAAATCACAGCTAAGATTGTTGACTTCAACGAAGAAGGCAAGAAGATCAGCCTGAGCGTAAAAGCTATGGAAGCTCCGGCTGCTCCGGCAGAAGAGGCTCCGGTAGAGGAATAATATTCAGATGTTAAATAAGGGCATCGCAGTTTTGGCTGTGGTGCTCTTTTTCCTTAGAACACATGGAGTGATAAACAGATGAACAAAAAAGCAATCAGAGATTTGATCATTGTTATTGCATTGATTGTGGCATTTCCAATCGTTCTTCGAGGCGGTGGAAAAATCCTTGGCATTGTGCTTGTGGCAATGATTGCTGCAGCTACAGTAGTCATGCTGCCGTTTTGTATCACACTGGGACTTTTATTTGCCGGAGGTATACAAGCGGTTTCCGGATTCTCCGCGATGAACAAGGGAATCCCGGGAGGCGCGTCTACCTTAGGTATGGGAGTGCTCTTGTTTGCCGGAGGTATACTGGCACTGATCCTTTCGATCATGTTGTATAAAAAGGCGGTTCCGTGGGTAATCAGAAAGATTAGAAACGGCTCCAAGAAACAGCCGGAAATTGCGGAAGCGAATAATGAAGAAAATATGGAAGAAAGCGTGGATTAAACGCATACATGGAGACTGTCAAAAATGGCAGTCTTCTTTTTGTTTAGAAAAATGTAATATTAATCATGTTGACATACAATACTATATGCCATATAATATAGTTACAGATATATTATACGACATATAATATTATACAACTCTACAGAGAGATGGTTTAGGTAATAGAAATGGAGGGCGTGTATGGTATTTAACACAGGATCGGCACTTTTAGATGCCATTGTGCTGGCAGCAGTGTCGCAGGAACCGGAAGGCACGTATGGTTATAAGATTACACAGGATGTAAGAAAAGCAATTGATATATCGGAGTCAACGCTGTATCCGGTACTCCGCAGACTTCAAAAGGACCAGTGCCTTGAAGTTTATGATAAGGCGATCGATGGCCGAAATCGCAGATATTATAAGTTGACGGAAGCTGGACGACTGCAGTTAGCAATGTACAAAGGGGAATGGGCTGTCTATTCCGGGAAGATTTCCCGAATTCTTGAGGAGGCGAAGCTATGAGAAGGGACGAGTTTTTAAGACAGTTAGAGTATCTGCTGCAGGATATTCCGGATGCGGATCGAGACGACGCGATCAGTTATTACCGGGATTATCTGGACGAAGCCGGTCCGGAAAATGAGGCGGAGGTTCTCAGAGGATTTGGAAGCCCGGAGCGTATCGCTTCGATCATTCGGTCGAATCTGAATGGAAATCTGGAAGATGGCGGTTCCTTTACAGAAAAGGGTTATGAAGATGAACGATTCCGAGATCCGAATTATCAGTTGGCAAAACGAATGGATCTGCCGGAGGAATGGAGTGCTGAGTCTGAAGACCGCACGCAGAGTGAAAGAAAAACAAAACCATGGACCAGCGGATGGTTAAAGATCATTTTATGTGTGATATTGCTTGCAGTCGCATCTCCGCTTCTTTTGGGGGTAGGCGGCAGCGTCTTTGGTGTACTGGTCGCGGCGGTTGTTGTAGTTGTTGTTTTGTTATTGCTTGCAGGCATCCTGACTTTGGTCGCTTTGTTTACGGGTGGAGCACTTATTGTTTCGGGATTTGCAGCACTGATGCATGAGACAGTGGCAGCAGTATTTATCATTGGACTGGGTTTGCTGCTTGTAGGCATTGGTTTATTGGCGCTTTTGGTTTCCATCTGGTTTTACGGAAAAATGATTCCCTGGGGATTTCGGAAAATCGGAAAAGGAATTGATTATGTCAGCGACAGGATAAGGAGGCACTGATGAAACGGTTTACAAAAATAATGTTGATCCTATCGACAGTTTTTATCATTTTGGGAATTGTGTTAATGCTTGGAACCGGATTAGCAGACGACCTTTATTATGGAAATGCGGATTTAAATATTGGACCGGTCGGTATCCGGATCAAAGAGGAGATAACAGACTTTGTCGATCATGAGTTCGGAACGGTGATAAAAGCGGATGAAGATTATCGTGATGTTCGAATTGCAGGTAATGAGATTCGCGAGCTGGATATTGTTGTAGATGCAGCAGCGCTGGAAATCATCAGGGACGATCAGATTGACGGCGTGATCGTGGACGGCTCCCAGCTTTTGGTCGTGAATCATTCAGCTGATGAAGAATCGCTTAGTCTGGAAATTGAAAAGAAAGAGAAATACAAATCGATTTCTCAGATTGACGAAGCAAAGATGATTTTACGGATTCCTGCACATTTGGAGTTTGAGGAACTGGATATTTATTTAAATTCCTCCTCACTGGAAGCAGAAAGGCTGGATGCAAAAGAACTAAGAGTGAATATAAATGCGTCTGCCGCGGAAATTCGGGAGGTAAATGCGGGTGTGCTTGAGGTTGAAAATAATGCCGGATCTCTGTGGGCATACGGTACGATTGGAGAGAAAATGGAAGTGAACTGCAATGCCGGAACCACGGAAATTCAAATAAACGGATCTTACGATGACTTTAATTATGAAGTAGACTGCAATGTCGGCGCGATTCGCTTAGGAAACAAGGATTACAGTGGTTTAAAATCGACAGTATCCTTAAAGAATGAGGGTGCAAAGAAATCGATGGATCTGAATTGTGGTGTGGGAAACATTGACATTCAGCTTGATGAAGAGTAAACATTTTCAGAAAAATGGAAAGGAGACTGTACATGGATTTGAGAGAAAAATTATATCGATCGGATACAGATAAGATGATTTGCGGAGTTTGTGGAGGAATTGGAGAGTATTTGAATGTAGATTCTACGATCATCCGACTGCTCTGGGCAATTTTTGTATGTACCGGTCCGGGCGTATTTGCTTATATCATAGCGGCCTTCATTATCCCAAGACGCGGATAAGGAAAAAGTAAAGAATTCTACCATAAGTTTTCACCCTTTTTTCACAACTGTGTGTTACTCTGGTTCCATAAGTTTTAGAGAATCAACACTTGGAAATGAAGAAAGGATGTATTTTTTATGAGAAAGAAATTTAGAACAGGTCTGGTATTTGTCGGAATGGCGACTATGCTTGCAGGCTGCGGACAGAACGCTGCGACAGCAACAACAGCCGCTGCGGAAACAACAACAGCCGCTGTGACAGAACAGGCAGCAGAAAAAGAGACAACAGTCGCTGCAGAGGCTGAGCAGGGCGCACAGATCGAGGGTGCAGTAAATATTATGCTTTCTGATGACGGTATTACAGTAGATGGCGAAGCAATCTCTGAAAATGCAGAGGATGCTGTTTACGCGGCAAACGACATCGTTTATTACGAAGAGGGCAAAGATTTTAAATATGGTGAGGGAACAGAGGCAGATGAGCACTCCAAGGAAGAGGCAGATGCCCATACCGTAATTCACATTACAAAACCGGGCACTTATGCGGTAAGCGGTAAGATTTCCGCAGGTCAGATCGCAGTGGATCTTGGCAAAGAGGCGGAGGAAGATCCGGAGGCAGTTGTGACATTGATCCTCAATGGTGTGGATATTACAAGCACTGTAGCTCCGGCGATTCTTGTATACAATGTATATGAGTGCGGACCGACAGAGGAAGAAACTGCAGTAAAAGATGTGGATACCACAACAGCCGGTATGAATCTTGTGATCGCGGATGGTACCGAGAACCATGTTTCCGGTTCTTATGTTGCAAGAATTTATAAATCCATTGAGCTGAACGAAGACGGAACAAAGGTGGTTGACAGTAAGAAGCTTCACAAGTACGATGGTGCGATTCAGGCGAAAATGTCTATGAACGTGACAGGCGGCGAGGAAGGAACAGGTATTTTAAATATTCAGGCGGAGAATGAGGGCCTTGGTTCTGAATATCACCTGACGATCAATGGAGGCAACATCAACATTGTATCCGGAAATGACGGTATCAACACAAGTGAGGATTATGTTTCTGTTACAACGATCAATGACGGTACAGTGAAGATCCGCGTGGATGGTACAACAGGCGAGGGCGACGGCATCGATTCCAACGGCTGGCTTGTGATCAATGGCGGAACAGTGATCTCTGAGGGCTGCAGCTTTAGTATGGACGCCGGTATTGACTCTGACCTGGGTATTCATATCAATGGCGGTACTGTGATCGCAACCGGAAATATGCTGGATCATATTTCTGAGAGCGAACAGAACTATGCAGTATTTACATTTGCCGACAAGCTGGAAAGTGGAGAAACAGTAACATTAAAGGATCCAGAAGGAAATGAAGTGATTTCCTATTTACCGGAAAACAGCTTCACGTATTTGATCTTCTCCGACGCGGATATGGAGGATGGAACGTATTCTCTCTGGGCGGGCGATACACAGCTTTTCGGAGCCGAAGGAGAGGGCATGGGAGGCTTCCAAGGTATGCCTGGAGGATTCAATCCGGGCAACTTCGATCCGAATAATATGCCGGAAGGCATGACACCGCCGGCTGACGGTCAGGCTCCGCAAGGCGGCGGTCCAAATGGAGGAGGTTTCGGCGGTCGTCCGGGTAATGACGGATTTGGCGGCGGCCGCGGTGATCGTGAAAACCGTGGTCAGGAACCGGATGCGGAAGTTTCCGCAGAGTTTGCGATTTCTGCAGGCGGAAGCTATTTCTCTTCGGTAGGCGCAGCAAAATAGGAAAATTAGAATAGGATTGGAAAAATCGGGCATACTGTCAGTATAAATAGAACATAGGCAGTGATTCGAGGAGGAAAATAATCATGACCAAGAAGAAACAGGAACCGATTGATCCAAATAATCTAAAGCCGGAGGAACGTTTGAAGTTCGAGATCGCCACGGAACTGGGCCTGGCAGATAAGGTGATCGCAAATGGCTGGCGAAGCCTGACATCAAAGGAAAGCGGTCGGATCGGCGGGTTGGTTACAAAAAGAAAACGTGAAATGGCAGCAAAAAATGCTGAATAATAGAGAAAAGGAATCGTTTCAATGATTTGACGATTCCTTTTTTCTATGGGAAATGTTATAATGAAATGTATCAGACAACAACGGAGTATAAATTTATAATCTGTTCAGAAGAGTAAGGGGAAACATATGGATAGTTTTTTAAAGATGCTTTCCACGCAGGCATTAATGCTGATTTACATGTGTGTGGGATTTTACTGTAAGAAGAAAAATATTATTGATAAACCGACGGAAGTAAAGCTGACAGATTTTGTATTGCAGATTACGATGCCTTGCATGGTGTTTAATTCGTTCAATATGAAACTGACGGTCGATTTTATCAAAGAAGCTTCCTTCTGTCTGGCATTGTCCTTTGCAATCTGTGGAACCGGATGGCTGTTAGGTAAGTTTGTATACAGCCGTTATCCCAATGAGAAAAAGAGTATTTTACAGTATGCGACACTGGTTAATAACTGTGGATTTCTCGGACTTCCGATCGTATCTTCCATTTTAGGAGAAGAAGGTCTTGTTCTGGCTGCGATCTTCATTATTCCAAACCGTATTTTTATGTGGACAGCCGGAATTTCAATTTTCAGTAAAGAATCGGAAAATAAGACAAAGGCTTTATTGAAGGTATTGATGAACCCGTGTATGATCGCGGTTTATCTGGGACTGATCCAGGCAGCGGTACAGGTACCGATTCCGGAGTTTGCGCAGAAAGCACTGACCGGACTCGGAAACTGCACAACTCCGATCTCCATGCTGCTGATCGGAAGCATGCTGACAGCTCTGACGCTGGATTCGTTCAAAGACTGGAGCATTATTTATTATGGCTTTATCCGTCTTGCAGTATTACCGATCTTTGCACTGGTGTTTATGAAAGCCCTCGGTGCCAATGATGTACTGGTGGCGTGCGGTGTGATCCTGACTGCGATGCCTGCGGGAAGTACGACAGCTTTGCTGGCGCAAAAGTACGGTGCAGACGCGGTGTATGGAACCAAGATCGTACTGACGAGTGTTCTTCTTTCGATGATCTCGATCCCGATCGTTACATTACTTGTATAAGACTGAAAAGGTCTCCTGTATGGAGGCCTTTTTTCATGCAAGGATTTCCAGAGGAACCATCGTTTTACGATTGTACCGAACCGGAAAGATGGTTATAGTTTTATTGTAGAAGTGATTGGTATTGAAATAGGAGATTGTGAAGAATGAGAGGAATCGAAACGAGAATTAAAGGAATCCGCCATAGAATATTCCGCGAGGTAGCCCGTATGGCGTATCATACAGAGTGGCCGATTGACAAGAGAATCGAAGAACTTCCGTATAAAATCATACCGGGCGAGGTGGGAAATTTTCGTCATGATGTATTTTTAGAGCGTGCGATCGTCGGTGAGCGTCTCCGTCTGGCGATGGGACTTCCCTGCAGGAAGGCGTCTGAACATGCGCCGCTTTCCGCGAATATTGAAGATGCAGACAAGCCTGAGACTTATTATACGCCTCCGCTTGTGAACGTGATCAAATTTGCATGCAACGCCTGTCCGGAAAAGAAGGTCATGGTGACAGAGGCCTGTCAGAGATGTCTGGCACATCCGTGTGTGGAAGTTTGTCCGACGGGAGCTGTGTCTCTTGACACCAATACAGGACGTTCCATGATCGACCAGGAAAAATGCATCAAATGTGGTCAGTGCGTGAAAGTGTGCCAGTACCATGCGATCATTAAGCAGGAGCGTCCATGTGCATTTGCCTGTGGCGTCGATGCCATTAAATCAGATGAAAACGGCCGGGCAGAAATCGACCCGGACCGCTGCGTGTCCTGCGGACAGTGTCTGGTAAACTGTCCGTTTGGAGCCATTGCAGATAAATCGCAGATTTTTCAGGTGATCCGGGCGATCCAGTCCGGTGAGCGCGTGTATGCGGCGGTTGCACCTGCATTTGTCGGTCAGTTTGGACCGAAGGTGACTCCGGGAAAACTGCGTGCGGCTATGAAACAGCTCGGTTTTGCCGATGTCTTTGAAGTCGCAGTGGGTGCAGATTTATGTACCGTTCAGGAAGCAGAGGATTTTGCAACGGAAGTTCCGGAAAAGGTTCCGTTTATGGCGACTTCCTGTTGTCCGGCCTGGGCAATGATGGCGAAAAAGCTATTTCCGGAGCAGGCAAAATGTATTTCTATGGCTCTGACACCGATGACTCTGACTGCGCGTCTGATCAAACATCAGCAGCCCAATGCGAAAGTTGTCTTTGTCGGACCGTGCGCGGCGAAAAAACTGGAAGCCATGAGAGACGATATCCGAAGCGATGTGGATTTTGTTCTGACATTCGAGGAGATGGACGGTATCTTTGATGCCCGACATGTGGATATTGAAAATATCCAGGAAGATCCGGGCGGAGTCAGCGATGCTTCGACGGATGGACGTAATTTTGCAGTATCCGGAGGCGTGGCAACAGCTGTGGTAAATGTGCTGAAAAACCGGTATCCGGATCTTGAGGTAAAGGTGGAGCGCGCAGAAGGACTTGGCGAATGCAGAAAGCTGATGACCATGGCGAAGGCCGGAAAATACAATGGATATCTTCTGGAAGGAATGGCTTGTCCGGGCGGCTGTATCGGAGGTGCAGGAACGATGCGCGCCATCAAGAAGTCACAGCTTGCGGTTAACCAGTATGCTTCGAAAGCTACTCATCAAAAGGCAGATGAAACCGCTTACGTGGATGAATTAAATAAATTAGTGGAATAAAAATAGGAATTATTACTAAAATTACTTGCAATATAGAAACAGGTATGGTATTATATAGTTAGAAAAAGCTAACTATAAAGATAAAGGAGGATCACCATATGACAAGTTCTGTATTCGCATTAGTTGTAATTGTTTCCGCATGGTATGCATTGAAATCCTCTACAAAAAGATTTCGGAAGGGCGGCGACTGCAGCTGCAGTTGTGGCTGCAGAGGAGCTCTATAGTTCAAAAGATATAGTCTTAGATAGAAAGAATGGGGAGTTTGTACTTGATAAGAGGTACAGGCTCCCCTTTATTTTTCCTGTGTTCACGCAGTTGACGGTCCTGTATTTCCGGTGCTAGAATAGAAGCAGAGCAGGGCTTGCGAAGGAGGGTATAGAAATGGCTCAGGAAAAGAAGGTTGGACTGGTGCTGGAAGGCGGTGCGATGCGCGGCATGTATACAGCCGGAGTTTTAGACGTATTTATGGAACAGGGAATCGGTTTTGACGGAGTGATCGGTGTCTCAATGGGCGCGATCTGTGGCTGTTCCTTTATTTCCGGACAGGCTGGCAGAACCATTCGTTACAACAAAAAATATTGCAAAGATAAGCGGTGTATGAGTTTTTACAGTTTGCTGACAACCGGTGATCTGGTGGGCAATGAGTTTTGTTATCACACGATTCCGGAACAGTTGGATCCGTATGATAATGAGGCATTCCTTCGTTCGAAAACACCGTTCTACCTGGTCTGCACCAATTTAGAGACCGGAGAGCCTGAATACATCCGTATGAACGATATGGTAAAAGAGATTGAATACCTGCGTGCTTCCGCGTCCATGCCTTATGTTTCTCATATTGTGGAACAGGATGGGATGAAACTGCTGGATGGCGGATGCAGCGACAGTATTCCGGTCCGCGCATTTATGGACATGGGATATGAGAAAAACGTGGTTGTTCTGACGAGACCGGCTGATTATCGAAAAAAGCCGGAGAAGCGCGGACTTGCCCGTTTGTTTTATCGCAAGTATCCGAAATTTGTGAAGTGCCTGGAGAGACGGCCGGAAGAATACAACCGGACGGTGGAAGAGATCACAAAGTTGGAGGAAGAAGGCAAGTGCTTTGTGATCCGGCCGAAATGGCCATTGGAGATCGGGCGCATGAGCCACGACGAAAAAGAGATTATCCGTACCTATGAACGAGGCCGCAGCGATGCGTTCGAGTGTCTGGAACAGATAAAAGCATGGATGAAGGAGGACGAAAGATGAAGACATACAAAATTGCCGTAATCCCGGGAGACGGTGTCGGTCCGGAAGTGTTGACAGAAGGTGTGAAGGTATTAAAACGTGTGGCAGAGCTGGACGGTACATTTCAGATTGAAGATACCTGGTTCCCGTGGGGATGTGAGTATTATCTGAAGACCGGAAAAATGATGCCGGAGGACGGTATCGAGATTTTGGAGAAATTTGACGCGATCTATCTCGGCGCAGTCGGATATCCGGGAGTTCCGGACCATATTTCCCTCTGGGACCTGCTTTTAACAATCCGCAAAAACTTCGACCAGTATGTAAATCTCAGACCGGTGAAATTGTTAAAAGGTGCTCCGTGTCCGCTCGCAGGTGTGGAACGTGAGGAGATCAATATGACCTTTATCCGTGAAAACAGTGAAGGAGAATATGCGGGAAGCGGAAGCTGGCTGTTTAAAAATAAGCCGAATGAAGTCGTGATCCAGGACGGAGTATTCTCACGAAAAGGATGTGAGCGTATTATCCGTTATGCGTTTGAGGTGGCAAGAAAAGAGAAGCGCAGCCTGACCAGCATCAGCAAAGGAAATGCATTAAACTATTCGATGGTATTCTGGGATCAGATTTTTAAAGAGGTCAGCAGAGAATATCCGGATGTAGAGACCAGAAGCCTGCTGGTAGACGCGGCAGCGATGTTTATGGTAAAAGATCCGAAACGTTTTGAGGTTGTGGTGACGAGCAATCTGTTTGGCGATATTCTTACAGACCTTGGCGCGGCTATTTCCGGCGGAATGGGTCTGGCAGCGGGTGCGAATCTCAATCCGGAGCGCACATTCCCGTCTATGTTTGAGCCGATCCACGGTTCTGCACCGGATATTGCGGGACAGGGCATTTCGAACCCGATGGCTTCCGTTTGGGCGATTTCTCAGATGCTGGATTTCTTTGGCCATGAAGACTGGGGCAAGAAAGTGCTGGATGCCATTGAAGCTGTTTTAGTGGATGGTGTATACATGACTCCGGATATCGGAGGTAATGCATCGACTTCTCAGGTGGGCGACGCGATCGTGGCAAAACTGGGATAGCGCATATGGAAGAGATGAAAAAACAGGACAATGAGCGGGCATTTCATATAATTGCCCGCATTCATACGGATTTTCCGACGAAGTTTGGGATTCCCAGACAGAGCGGTCTGGTGGAAACACTGAAAGCGGAAATTGTATTTGAGCCGGAATACCGCAATCCGGACGCATTTCGCGGAATTGAAGAGTTTTCCCATATCTGGCTTTTATGGGAGTTTTCAGAAGCGGTAAGAAAAGACTGGTCTCCGACAGTTCGCCCGCCGAGACTGGGAGGAAATAAGCGCGTGGGAGTCTTTGCGACACGATCTCCGTTCCGCCCCAATGCGGTCGGACTTTCCTGCGTGAAGCTTGAAAAGGTGGAGCTGCATACGGACAGGGGCCCGGTGCTGCATGTGACAGGAGCCGATCTGATGGATGGAACTCCGATCTACGATATTAAACCGTATCTTCCGTTTGCAGACAGTCATCCGGAAGCTTCCGGCGGTTTTACGGATCAGACAAAAGAGTATGGCCTGCAGGTGGAAATTTCGGATGAAGTTTTAGCTGTGGTGGCAGAAGAGAAGCGGGAGGCACTAAAATCCGTTCTGGCTCATGATCCGAGACCGTCATACCAGAATGATCCGGAACGGATCTACGGAATGGAATTTGCCGGATATGAAGTGAAGTTCCGCGTAGAAGACGGCATTTTATATGTGACAAATATTGAACAAAGATAAAGAAAACGTTTGCCTCCGGTCATCCGACCGGAACGCAAACGTTTTTTGATATTGTATCGGGTTTTATTCGAAAGTGGTATGCTTTGTATTTTTCGTATATTTTTTTGAACGCGGTTTGATATTTTCTACTAAGGCGATCATAGACTGCATGTTCTGCGGTTTTAACTCCTCACGTGCAGATGGAATGTAATGTTCCAGGATCGGAAGCAGGATCAGCGCCGTGATGCCGGCTGTGAAACCGCCGTTATACAGAACGAAGCCGCCGTGGAGATCACGGGTTGCCGTACACATGGAAGCGCACATCAGACCGGCAGCAATTCCGGCGCGGACACCGTAGCGTCCGACAATCGGGCAGAGGCCTGTGGCGAAAGCTACACCGTTGATATATCCCTGAGTGGAAACAGACCAGGTAATGTCACGTCCGTTTAACTGACAGAAACCCATGGTTATCAGGTAGAGAAGCACATAACCGGCCAGGATCGGCCATACGTTTTTCGGATGCTGACCGATGGCTGTAAAAGTCAGAGCTGCCAGGATCACTCCGATGGTCGGTCCGGTAAAACCGGCACCTGGAGTGAAGATTGTGATCAGATTGATGTAGATCAGGAAAGTGATTCCGTAAACACCAATATTGATCAGGCAGACCGCCATTCCATACTTGTCCGCAAAATCCGTTGCAAATCCGGTGTCTTTTAATAAGCTGCTGTATCCGCGGAATGATTTTCCGTTCAGGAAATAACCGAATCCGATGCAGGCCGCGAAGACGATCAGGAAGAAAATGGTTGCATAAAGATGATAGCTGTGTCCGAAGCTTTCATAAATGGCGTTGGTCTGGTGCAGCGTCTCCGGAGGAGTGATGCCCATGGTTTTGTACATGAAATTAAAAATGAAGAAACCAAACACACCGAAAGCCAGACCGCCGTTGTAAAGGTTATAACCCTTATGCCATGCTTTTGCTCCAGGGAGAATCGCCGGAATGATGAATCCGATCGAAAGAGAAAAAACGATCGCCAGAGCGATACCCGAAGCAGTCAGGGAAGCTTCACCAAAGCGGAATGCATCTCCCTGCGTATAGCGGAATAAAAATTCACTGATAAACGGACCGAAGGAGGTCGCGAACATACAAACGTGGAGATTGTTTTTAAAATCCAGTTTTTTCATCCTGAGATACAGGAACGGTGCCAGAAAACAAGGCCACATGTTTAAAAAGTTCAATCCGTAAAAACAATGTGCGACAACCAGAAAATAACCGGCCAGAGTATTCGGATGCGAATCGCCTTTTATGAGGATCATGGTCAGAAAACATGCCATACCGCAGGCACCGGCATTTAACATCGCGCTGGCAAGACCTCCGATCTCAAAATAATCGGTAACCAGAGGACACGGAGAGATCAGGATCAGATACCAGTTGGATAAAACAGAGCCCCATTCTCCTGTATAAAAAGCCGCGATCAAAGCAGAGATTAAAAACGCAGCAGAAAAGCCAAATGCAATTCCATTGATGATCATACTGTTGCTTATATGTTTTTTTGTCATAAGTATGTCTCCGATCCGTGTTTATTTCCTTAATATTATAGCACTCAAAAAATATACCATCAAGAACGAGAAAAAAATAAATATAAAAATCTTCTTAGCAGAAATTTAGCATGTTTCTGTGGTATAATGTTTCATAATATGACTTAACAAGGAGTAATCGTATTTGAAAGCGAAACATCTATTAAAAAACAGTATGATCACCTTTGGCATTCTGGCAATTGCGGCGGTCTTTTGTTTTTGGATACAGGATTTTTCGGAATCGGATAATCATGTACCGCTGATCTTTGTATTGGCAGTGGTGTTGGTTTCACGATTTACGGAAGGATATGCCTATGGTGTACTGGCATCCATGATCGCGGTAGTTGGTGTAAACTATGTTTTTACATATCCGTATTTTGAACTTAACTTCAGTTTGACCGGTTATCCGCTTACGTTTGTGGCGATGCTGGCGGTTGCGGCTGTGGTCAGCGCATTGACAACACAGATTAAAGAAAAAGAGCAGATTCGACTGGAAGTCGAGAGAGAAAAAATGCGAGGAAATCTATTGCGTGCTGTTTCCCATGATATCCGCACACCGCTTACCTCCATTGTAGGAGCCTCCTCATTGCTTTTGGAAAATGAAAAAGAACTTTCCCTGGAGCAGAAAAAAGAGTTTGTGGAAGATATCCGATCGGAAGCCCAGTGGCTGATCCGTATTGTGGAGAATTTGCTTTCCATTACCAGGATTGGAGATGGATCTGACAGTGCGAAGATAGATAAAGTCGAGGAGATGATCGAAGAGATCATTGGAAGTGCTGTTCTGAAACTGAAAAAGAGATTTCCGGAGGTTGAGGTGAATATCGTGCTTCCGGATGAACTGGTTTTAGCACCCATGGACGGTATTCTGATCGAGCAGGTTTTAGTAAACTTGCTGGAAAATGCTGTTCTGCACGGAAAAACAACTTCTCGAATTGAGATTCGTGTAGAAGAAGATGAAGAATGGGTAACAGTATTCGTAGAGGATAACGGACAGGGAATCCGTGACGGGCTGATCCCTCAGATTTTTAATGGCAGTATGCAGTCGGAAGAGGGAAGAGTCAGTGACTCAAAACGAAATATGGGGATCGGCCTTTCCGTATGCAAGACAATCGTGAAGGCGCATAAAGGAGATATGAAAGCAGAAAATATAGAAAACAGTGGTGCCAGATTTACATTCTGGCTTCCGAAGTAAGCAGGAGGAGCTATGGAAATCAGAGATAGAGTATTAGTTGTTGAAGATGACAAACGAATTAATAGCTTTTATAAAACAGTTCTGGAGGCCAATAATTATGATGTGCTGATGGCCCAGACAGGAACAGAAGCCTACAGCATGATCACATCCCAGTGTCCGGATGTGGTGCTCCTGGATCTTGGTCTGCCAGATATGGACGGTATGAAGATATTAAAGAGTGTGAGAGAATGGTCCGCGATGCCGGTGATCGTTGTTTCTGCGAGAACTCATGAAAAGGATAAGGTCGCTGCTTTGGATATGGGAGCAGATGACTATATCACAAAACCGTTTGGCACATCCGAACTGCTTGCGCGAATCCGCACAGCGATCCGTCATACGAGAAGTACACTGATTTCTCCGACGGGTGCACCGGTTGGAACCTTTGTGTCCGGCGCTCTGACCATCGACTATGACAAACACAGAGTTTTTGTTGATGGAAAAGATGTGGGACTGACACAAAATGAATACAAGATTGTAAGTCTGCTTGGCAGATTCGCTGGAAAAGTTATGACTTATGATTACATTATTAAAGAGATCTGGGGTCCGAACATGAAGAATGACAATCGTATTCTCCGTGTAAATATGGCAAATATCCGCAGAAAGATTGAGAAGAATCCGGCAGAACCGGAATATATTTTCACAGAAGTGGGCGTTGGCTACCGAATCGTGGAGCCGGATTAAAATCTGATATTGTGAAATGTGAACGCCGTCCGATGGGTGCAGGTTTCGGACGGCGTTTTTGCGTATTATTTTGTATGTAGCTTTTTTGCCAGTACGTCCAGAGAACGGAAGGTGTATCCCATATCTTTCCATTTGGTCAGCAGTTCATCAAGGATCGATGCATTGGTGGAGGAGGTGCTGTGCAGGAGGACAACAGCGCCGGGATGAATCCGTCCCAGCAATTTTTCAAAGGCTTCCTCTTTCGTCGGCTGTTTGTCTTGATACCAGTCCACATAAGCGAGGCTCCAGAAGAAGGTTGTATATCCAAGTTCCTTTGCCATCTGAAGATTCTGCTCACTGTATTTTCCCTGTGGAGGACGGTAATATTTGGGCATGGAGAGTCCTGTGATCTCCTTATAGACCTCTTCTAGCTGCGTCAGTTCTGTTTGAAATGCCTCCTTGGAGGAGATTTTTGACATGTCCGGATGGTGATAGGTGTGATTGGCAACATGATGTCCTTCCGCAACCATTCGTTTTACCAGATCCGGACTGGTTTCCAGATAATTGCCCACAACGAAAAAGGTTGCCGGGACATTATGTTTTTTCAAAGCATCCAGAATGGCAGGTGTATAGCCATTTTCATATCCTGCATCAAAGGTCAGGTAGAGAACCTTCTCCTCGGTCATTTCCGCATAACACGCATTGTACTTTGCCAGCTGATCGGCTGTGGCATTGGCGACGGGCGGTTTCCCTTCTGTTTGGAAACTCAGTCCCCAGTTTCCGTTGGCAGCTGCCTGCACCGCCTGCTGAGGTCGGTCTTTGAGAAGGATGGAGGCGGTCAGTGTACCTGCAAGGAATGAAACGTGAAGAAATAGAAAAAGAGAAGCGATCCCTTTCCATTTTTTTGAGACTTTCATATTTGAAACCTAAGCTTTTTTATTAAGATATGGGAGAGCATGGAGCGGCATGCAGGAAATGGGCTGGAATATGTAAGAAAACTATGGTAAGATTAGCATTGTTGAGCAGAAGGAGGAATGTCTGAATGAATGGCCGGATTCAAAGAATTTTGCTTCCGTTTTTTTATTGTCTGGCGGTTGCCTGTCTGGTGGAGATCCCGCTGGCGCAGACAGACTTGTTTGGAAATGATGTGATCTTGTGGGATACGCTGTTCCGTACTATCCTTGCGATGCCAGGACTGTGGTATTTTTATCGTGAGGACCGTGGGCTGCGAAGAACCGTACCGTTTGAAGTGAAAAGCATGGTGAAACTTGCGGGAGTTGGTTTTGCTGCATCCGTAATATTTCGAGTGATCTTTGCGTGGATTGGAATGCCCGGTTATGAGAGTGTGGAACAGAATTTACTGAGTGGAACATTGTGGCTGCAGCTTTTGGTGCTGCTGGGTGCCTCACCTTTGCTGGAGGAGTTTTTCTTTCGCGGAGTTTTGTACGGACGGATAAAAGAATGGACAGATGCCAGAAAAGCGATGCTGATCACAGCGCTGGGATTCGGACTGTATCACGCTAATCTCAGTCAGGGAATATATGGATTTTTCATGGGATTGTTTCTGGCATGGAGTATGGAACGGTTTCAAACGGTAAAAGCGCCGATCATCGTTCATATATCGGCAAATCTGGCGGCTATTTGCATGGAATGGCTTTGATTTACCGTAAAAAATTGGCGAAAACGTTGAAAAATGGTTATTTTCTTGACAAAAATCATCTTAGGTTATATAATTCCATCAGCCGAAATGGTGATAGGAGGAAATTTATTATGGCAAGAAAGAAAGCTGCAGAAGTTGTTGTAGAGGCAGCAGAAGTAGTAGAGACAAAGAAAACAACAAGAAAGCCGGCTGTTAAGAGCTCTGTATTCGTACAGTTTGGCGGCAAGGAAATCGTAGAGAAAGATGTAGTAGCTGCTTGTAAGAAAGCATACGCTGATCTTGCTACAGGCGAGGACCTTAAAACTCTTGAAGTTTACATTAACGTAGAAGAGAACGCTGCTTACTTCGTTGCAAACGGCGTGGCTTCTGAGAACTACAAAGTAGAGCTTTAATCTACATCAGACTCGGTCTGGACAATTGCAATAAAACAAAAACACCGCTGTATTCGATTGATTGTGAATCGGAGTACGGCGGTGTTTTTATTTGTTTATCAAGACGGGAAAATACCCTGAAATACCGGAAGGGTAATGAGCCAGCAGATGACCGGAGCCAGAGCGATGGCAGGAAGGTAGTTGGCAATCTTGATCTTTGTGATTCCGATGATATTGCTTCCCAGAGCGATGATGATCAGAGAACCGACGCAGGTCATCTCTGCAATCGCAGAAGCAGTCAAAACCGGAGCCAGAAAACCGGCACAGAGAACGAGAAGTCCCTGAAAGCCGAGGACAAATGCTGCGGCAAATAAGACTCCGATACCGAGGCTGGCAGCCAGCATGGAGGAGGAGAACAGATCCAGCAGTGATTTTGTATACAATAAACTGTTGTCTCCGGAAATACCTGCGTTTAAAGAACCGTTGATGGTCATGGCACCGACGCAGAACAATAAGCTGGCAGTCACGAATCCTTCCGTAATAGATACTTGTCCGTCTTTTCCTTTCGGGAAACGGTTTTCCACCCAGTTGCCGAGATTATTGATCGCAAGGTCGATATCGAGGATCGTTCCGATGATAGAACCGATGACCATGGAAGCGATGGTGATCAGTACATTTTCTCCAGATAAGGCTCCATCGATTCCGATGTAGACCGTGCAGAGTCCCAGACCGGTCATAACGGCAGAAGAAACTTTCTCCGGAATTCCTTTCTTAAAGATCAGACCGATCATACTTCCGATGATGACGGTCAAAGTATTTGCAAAAACACCTGTCATGCTCATAATGCGAATCTCCTTAAAAATTCTGTCACTTTAGTGTACTACAAATCTTGTGATTTGACCAGAGAAAGTGTATAATAGTTTTTAGAATGTCCGCAAGCTTGTGGGTTGAAAATGAGTATTACGGGAGGTTTATCATGTATTATAATAATGAGATTTGGGTTGCGTCCGCAGGAGATAAAAAACTATCGATCATTCCGAAAATGGCAAATCGCCACGGTCTGATCGCAGGTGCGACAGGTACCGGTAAAACTGTGACATTAAAAGTGATGGCTGAGTCTTTTAGTGATTGCGGTGTTCCGGTATTTTTAGCGGATGTAAAAGGTGATCTGGCCGGTATGTGCAATCCGGGCGTTGACAGTGCAGATATGCAGGAGAGAATCGCAAGATTCGGTCTGGCAGACTGCGGATTTGATTATGAGTCGTATCCGAGCTGTTATTGGGATATTTATGCGAAAAACGGTATTCCGCTCCGTACAACCATTACCGAGATGGGACCGACACTTCTGGCTAGACTGATGGACCTCAATGCCACACAGACAGCGATCATGCAGATCGTATTTAAGATCGCGGATGATGAAGGTCTGCTTCTTTTAGATACGAAAGATTTGCGTTCCATGCTCCAGTATGTTTATGAAAATTCTAAGGAATATTCTGCAATTTACGGAAACATGGCAAAGCAGAGTATTGCAGCGATCGTGCGTACCGTAGTGGCTCTGGAAGAGGCCGGCGGCGACCAGTTCTTTGGTGAGCCGGGCTTAAATATCCGCGACTGGTTCCAGACAGGAAAGGGCGGAAAAGGTATGATCAACATTCTGGATTGTCAGAGCCTGATCAACAATCCGACCATGTATTCTACTTTTATGCTCTGGATGATGTCTGAGCTGTTCGAGACACTTCCGGAGGCAGGTGATGCAGAGAAACCGAGAATGGTATTCTTCTTTGATGAAGCACATTTATTATTTGAAGATGCTCCGAAGGCACTGCTGCAGAAGATTGAGCAGGTGGTGAAGCTGATCCGTTCCAAGGGTGTCGGTGTTTATTTCATCACACAGAATCCGTCTGATATTCCAAATGATGTCCTTGCTCAGCTTGGCAACAAAGTGCAGCATGCACTTCATGCATATACACCGGCTGAAAAGAAGAAAGTAAAGGCAGCAGCAGAATCTTTCCGTGAGAACCCAGAGTTTAACACGATGGAAGCGATTTCCAGTCTTGGTATTGGTGAAGCGCTTGTTTCCTTCCTGGATTACGAAGGAAGACCGTCTATGGTAGAGCGCGCGAAGATATTACCGCCGAAGAGCCAGATGGGACCGATCGACGATATGACAAGAAATCGTCAGATCCAGCAGAATAATCTCTATATCAAATATGAGGCTGTAGAAGACCGTGAGTCCGCGTACGAACTTCTTACAAAGCGCATTGCAGCAGAAGACGCTGCAGAACAGCAGGCGAAAGAAGATGCACTTCAGGCAAAAGAAGCGGAGAAACAGAGAAAGCTGGAAGAGAAAGAGGCTGAGCGTCAGCGTAAAGCAGAAGAGAGAGAAGCGGAGCGCGAGGCGAAGAAGAAAAAAACAGCCGTGAAGAGCGTTGCGAAAACTGCGACAGGCACCATCGGCCGTGAGATCGGAAATACCATTGGAAGTACCGTTGGCGGTAAGTTTGGTAAGAAGCTTGGAGGCAATCTTGGTGCGGCTCTTGGCCGTGGATTGCTGGATACATTATTTAAATTCTAACAGTTCCTTCTGTTTGCTGCGGCTCTTAACGCATACGTGCCCGCAGGTATTTTCGCCGGGATAGGATGCGGATCCTTTGGTCAAAAAGCTGCAGCCATGCGCAGGAAAATAAAGTCAGAAAGATTTCCAATGCACTGGAGATGATAAAGTCGCAGAGGATCAGTAAGACGAACGTGCAGGCGATTGCAAAGATCAAAAGGGCGATGGGCCAGGAAAACAGATCCGGAGCCAGCAGATACAGTCTTCCGGTCATCAAGGTAACGGACAGAAAAAATATGACCGTTGCAGAAAATGCCATGATGAGATGGAGAAAAGAAAAAAACGGGTAGGTTTGCGGGCGATACGGAAAGAGCACGGAGCCTACCAGCAAATATGCAGATACATCGGTCAGGATCAATTCTTTTTCTGTGTTCAGAAAAGACTTGGTCTGACCGATTGTGCGTTTTGTGAATGTATGGTAAAATCGGGCAATGACAATGGCCCAGACAAGCAGCAGAACGTTCTGCGGGAAGTATGCTCCCGCAACGGAAAAATTGGATGTGAACCAGTTTGTCTCTCCGGGCAGTAAAAGTGTCAGTCCGGGGATTATAACATAAGAAAGTAAGAAATCCATATACAGCCTCCTGTGATTATGGTGTGCGGATATGGAAGGGAAATACTGAAAAATAAAGGAATCAGGGAAACGACATGGAACATGGAACAGCAATGAGCCTTCCCGACGCGTTTGTGCAAAAAATGCAGGGGCTTTTGGGAGATGAAGCAGAAACATTTTTTAACAGTTATGATCATGTGCGCAGCTTTGGACTGCGAATCAATCCATTAAAATGCAAAGATACGATGCCGGATTATATCGGTGGTTTGAAAAAGATTCCGTGGGCAAATGAGGGCTTTTATTACGGAGAGACGATGCGTCCGGGAAAACATCCGTACCACGAAGCCGGAGTTTATTATATTCAGGAGCCGAGTGCGATGTCTGTAGCAGAGGCGCTTGAGCCGCGACCGGGCGAGCGGATTCTGGATCTTTGTGCGGCACCTGGAGGAAAAAGTACCCATCTGGCCGGGAAAATGGCGCAGCAGGGTCTCTTGGTGTGCAACGAGATTCATCCTGCGCGTGCAAAGATTCTTGCACAGAACGTGGAGCGTATGGGAATCGCCAATGCGGTTGTGACCAATATGGAGCCAGCTGGGCTAGTGGACACCTTTACAGAGTTTTTTGATGGAATTGTCGTTGATGCTCCATGCTCTGGTGAGGGAATGTTCCGCAAAGATGAAAATGCCCGCAACGAGTGGAGTCCGGACCATGTGATCCTTTGTGCCAACCGTCAGGACGGAATCCTCGACTGTGCGGCGAAGATGCTGAGATATGGGGGAAGGATTGCATATTCTACATGTACTTTTTCTCCGGAGGAAAATGAGCAGGCAGTGGAGCGGTTCCTGGAGCGTCATCCGGAATTCCATGTGGAGCGACCGGTTTGTGCTGAGTATTTTGCAGAAGGTCATCCGGAGTGGTGCAAAAATCCGGAAGCGGCTTCTGAAGCGAAGATTCAGAATACTGTTCGTATCTGGCCGCACAAAGTAGATGGTGAGGGACATTTTCTGGCTTTGCTCGTAAAAGGTGAGCGGTCTGAGAGAATCCTTGCGGAGGACAGTTTGAGCTGTTTTGAGGATAAACCGGCCAAAACCGGTAAGAAAAGTGGAAAAGGTACCGGAAAGAAGCAGGCGACAGATCTGATAGATTTTAACAGTTTTTGTGAAGAGATGCTTGTGGACAGCGGAAACCTTACAGATGGCAGACGTTTCCTTACATTTGGCGATAATCTCTATCTGATCCCGAAAGAAATGCCGGAAATGACCGGATTAAAAGTGCTCCGCCCGGGTCTTCATGTAGGTACTTTGAAAAAAGGACGCCTGGAACCGTCTCATGCGTTAGCACTGTTTCTGGAAGCGGATGCTGTAAAAAAATCCTTGGAGATCGGTTCCGAAGAACAAGCAGAGCGTTACCTCAAAGGAGAAACCCTGGCTGTTCCGGAGGAAGCAGGAAACCTCAAAGGCTGGGTGCTTGTGACTTGTGACGGATATTCAATTGGCTTTGGAAAAGCAGACCGCGGAGTATTAAAGAACCATTATCCGAAAGGACTTAGAAAACTGTAAGATGAATGTACTAGAAAATACAGAACTGATTCGTGCACTGCAAAAAGAAGTTCCCACCCTGACTGCGGAAATACAGGTATTATATCGGGAACTGGATCGAAAGTTTCATCTGAACGCTGCGAAGGTTCCGCTGACATTCGGCCTGGAAACGGACCTCCTTGGATCTTATACCCAGGCAGGGGTGGACGAAGAGGAACATTTTCACTTTTCCTTACTGTTTGCGGGACGTTCCGTGGAACACCCCCTCAGCAGGGAAGACCGTCAGGATCTTTACAAACATGAATATGCACACTATATGCAGTATCATTATCCGATCCCGAAAGAATATCTCTGGCAGCCTGGAGTTCACGGAAGTGCATGGAAATACTGCTGCTCGTTGGTAGGAGCCGTTCCGACGCCATACTACAAGGCCGGAGAGGCGTTGTTAAAACCGGATTATGAGAAGGTCCTGAAAAATCCGATTCACGATAAGACTATTCCGATCCGAGATACGTACCGCCGCGAGAAAGAGTATCAGGCTCAGAAAAACCGCATCGTCCAATTTCAGGTTGGCGATGTGATCAAACATCCGAAATTTGGAGAGGGAACCATTGAACAGATCGAGCAGATGACTGGTTCCGTGCGGCTGCATATTCGTTTCGGTGAAGAAATCAAGGTAATTGACCAGAAATGGCTGCTGAAAACGAAATATCAGAAGGTTGGAGAACGAGGGAATTCAGAAGAGAAGTGAACCAGCCACAGTGTAACATGAAGAAAACGGAGGTATTTACCCAGATGATCAGGTAAATACTTCCGTTTTTTGGCATTGAATATTCGGAAACAACACCGCCATATCTTGCGGCAGCGGAGCAGTAAACTCCATCACTTCTCCTGAAATCGGATGAATGAATCGCAAATATGCAGAGTGGAGTGCCTGGCGCTTTATGAAGCGGTAATCTGGATTGTAAAGAAAATCCCCCGGAAGCGGATGGCTAATGTGCTTCATATGGACACGGATCTGATGTGTCCGACCGGTTTCTAACAGAAGGCGAAGATAGGAGAGATCCGTTTCTTCGTTATATGCCAGAGTTTTATAATGGGTAATAGCAGATTCTCCACGCTCCGGATCTACAATGCGCTCAATGGTAGAGCCATCTTTTCGAGCGATCGGAGCATCGATGGTTCCCTCATCATTTGTTTTTCCACAGACAATTGCAGTATATTCTCGATGGATCGCATGGTTTTTGACCTGATCCGAAAGAATGCTGGAACTTAGCATATGTTTGGCAATGATCAGAAGACCGGAGGTATCACGGTCCAGGCGGTTGACTGCACGGAATACAAAGTCTGCACCTTTTTCTTCCATATAAGCCGCAATTCCGTTTGCCAGTGTGTTCCCATAATTTCCCTGAGAAGGATGAACAGGCATTCCGGCCGATTTATTGACCACCATCAAATGCTCATCTTCAAAGAGAATATCCAGTTTCATTGGGACTGGAACGATGGCTTCAGAGCCTTTCTTTTCGTTCAGTTCCACTCTTAAAATATCGCCCTCTTCCAGAATGTGATTAGAGAATACGGAAGTGTCTCCGACAAAAATGCAGTCAGGAGTAGTTCGCAGATGCAGACGAAGGCGGCTGGAATAGCCCTGTTCCGATAAAAATTGTGATATTTTTTTGCCGGTATCAGCCGGAGTGATTGAATAGGTAAATGTCGTTTTCATAAAAAGGATTGTAGCACAGGAGATTTTAGATAGCAAGACTGCATATATTGTAAAAAAATGCTCGGATGATAAAATGAAAATCTATAAAAGAGTGTGTATGTTATTGTTTACTGTATTTATGATATTGTATACAAGTGGAAACTCAATGGCAGCCAATAAACAGGAAGACAGTGCTTCTCTGCCTCCACAGCTTCTTGCCCAGTCAGCCGTCCTGATCGACGGAAATACCGGCCGAGTCTTATTTGGAAAAAATGAGGATACAGTTTTACCCATGGCCAGCACGACAAAGATTATGACGTGCATTCTTGCCCTGGAAAATTCAGCACCTGACGACATTGTGAAGATTTCTGATTATGCTGCTTCCATGCCCGATGTACAGCTCAATATTCGGGAAGGTGAAACCTATCGAATGGAGGACTTGTTATATTCGCTTATGTTGGAGTCGCATAATGACTCTGCAGTTGCGATTGCGGAATACCTGGGAGGGAGTGTAGAGCGGTTCGCAGATATGATGAATCAAAAGGCGCGTGATATCGGCTGCTCCAATACATATTTTGTGACTCCGAACGGGTTGGACGGAACAGATAAAAAAACGGGAAAACAACATTCGACTACAGCGGAAGAATTGGCACAGATCATGCGCTATTGTATCAGTCAATCACCGAAGCGAGAACAGTTTTTGGAAATTACCAGAGCCCCTTCCCGTGCGTTTTCTAATTTAGAACGAACGCGGTCTTTTTCGTGCATCAACCATAATGCACTTCTGACCACAATGGAAGGTGCGGTTTCCGGAAAGACCGGATTCACCAACGGAGCCGGATACTGTTATGTCGGGGCGGTTCAGAAAGGAGAAAAGACGTTTATCGCAGCACTTTTGGCGTGCGGGTGGCCGCCGCACAAGGCGTATAAATGGCAGGATATGAGACAGCTGATTTCTTATGGAGACGAAGCGTATGATTATTATGAAATCCTGCGGGAAGAGGTTGAACTAAATGCTGTTCCGGTAGAAAATGGAATCAAAAATGAAGTACGCTTGGAAGTCCGTTATCCGGGCGAACACACATTGAAAGTTCTGATGCGGAATGATGAGCCGGTAACCATAAAAAGGAAAGTTGCCAGATCTCTGACGGCTCCGGTAGAAAACGGAACCTCGGTCGGTCAAATTGATTATTATGTGGGAGATGACTTGATCACCAGTTATCCGATCGTGACTACGGAACGGGTTGGACTATGGGATATGGAATTTTGCGCAAAAAAGCTTTTAAACCGTTTTCTGTTCTGTTATAATGCAAGTTAAGGATTTAGAACTGGGAGGAAATGCAAGATGCATACAGAACTGACAAGAGAAAGTGCCATTGCGCTTTTAAGAAAACATAACAAAGAAGATTTCCATGTTCTTCATGGACTGACAGTTGGCGGCGTATTAAAATGGTACGCTGCAGAGCTTGGATACGCAGATGAGGCTGATTTCTGGGAGATTGTTGGAATCCTTCATGATATCGATTTTGAGGAATATCCGGAGGAACATTGTCTCGTGGCTCCGCGTCTGCTCGCTGAGGGCGGTGCAGAGGAAGAAGTGATCCATGCGGTTTGCAGCCATGGCTTCGGTCATCGTCCGGAAGTGAAGCAGAGTCCGGATCATGAGATGGAAAAAGTGCTTTATGCGGCAGATGAGCTGACTGGTCTTATCTGGGCAGCGGCAAAGATGCGCCCGTCCAAGAGCACACAGGACATGGAAGTATCCAGTTTAAAGAAGAAATTTAAAGACAAACGTTTTGCAGCCGGCTGCTCCAGAGAGATCATTTCTGAAGGCGCGGAGAAACTTGGCTGGGAGCTTGCAAAATTGTTAGAGATGACGATTTTAGCAATGCGTTCTTGTGAGGATGCGCTCAATGCAGAGATGGAAGTGATGGGTCTTCACGCATAATAAAATGATTAAATAAAACAGAGACGCTCTTTCCGATCGGATCGTGAACGTCTCTGTTTTTTTATTTCTCAGTAATGGAAACCGTGATCCGGTGTGGAAGACAGACCAGCATTTCTCCATTCATGGAGATTTTTCCCTGTTTGATACAGTCCTGATTCGGACAGTTGGCCTCAGAAATCCAGACCTTTCCATCTTGGATGATCAAATGATTGATGCCCTGGGATTCTGTGGAAATGGTATATGCAGTATTTTCCGACAGGTCAAAGGTTTCTAAGATTGTTTTTGACGAATCGTTTTCGATGACAGCAATTTCTACTTTTGCCCCCGGTTCAGAATACAGAACACGGTTTGCCAAACTGAAACCGCACACGGCGAGAAGGATCGCACATATAAGAAGAACATCACGTTTCATTCAGAAAAGCCTCCATTCCCTCCGAATAATAAATATTATAGTCTTCATCAATGAAACATCCGTAGACACCATCCAGAGAATTGACCAGTTCCATTCCTTTTTCCAGACCGAGAGAGAAGCAGGTCGTGGAGAGAC
Organism: Lachnoclostridium sp.; assembly: GCA_015057755.1. The sequence continues at coordinate 30,975 of SVDR01000004.1, read as the reverse complement.
CGTCTCCGTCAGCAGAAGAGTCAGACAGGATTGTCACGGAGAGCAGGTCATTTTCATAGGGATATCCTGTTTGAGGATTTAAAATATGATGGTAATGCTTTCCGTCTAATTCGAAATAGCGTTCGTAAACACCGGACGTCACAACCGACATGTCAGTAATATCTGCAATGGCAAATGTCTCAGACTCTTGGGCAAAAGGTTTTTTTAATCCGATCTTAAATGGTTCTCCGTCTGGTTTGGAACCGATGCAGAGAACATTTCCGCCAAGATTGATGACAGCACTTTTTACACCTTGTTCGATCAGATATTCTTTCATCTCATCAGCAATATATCCCTTTGCGATCGCACCCAGATCAATGGTTGTATTCGGAGACTGGATCGTCAGAGTTTGATTTTCTAACAGGAGATTTTCAAAGCCAACTTTCGATACAGCTTCCTTGATCAGGTCGGCTTCCGGAAGAACTGCTTCCCCGGATGTAAAGTCCCAAAGAGAGCTGACTGGTTCAATGGTAATATCAAAAGCTCCGCCGGATAATTCACAATATTCGAAAGACAGAGACAGAAGTTCTGCAGCCCGTTCAGACAGTTCAAAAACCTGCTCGTCCTTCCTGCGGTGGTTTAGGCGGTAGATTTCACTGCCCTCGATTGTTCGGCTGAACTGAGCTTCTAAGTCTTTACAAAGTGCCATCACATCGTCTAAGATAGTAGTATCTGTGGTGTCATATATTTTGATATCGACAAAGGTATTTAATAAAAAATCCGTACGCTGGATAGGAGTCTGTGACTTAGGAGACAAAAACGAATTCCCGCAGCCGGAGAGACTGAGCACAGCAGATCCGATGAATGCGCAGGCGGATAACCGTATCCAATGGAGTGCATGTTTATTCATAGTTATACCAAACTTTCGTATTCTTAGCTTCGTTTCATTCTAACAAATGCAGCATACAAAGTCAAGAAAACCAGAGAGGGGAGCGCACAGACATGAAAGAAAAGAAAACAGCGAAAACCGTCGCTTTATATGGAATATTGATCGCCCTGGCTATGGTCATGAGCTTTATCGAATCGCTAATTCCGATCCCATTCCCGGTTCCGGGAGTCAAGATCGGTCTGGCGAATCTGGTAACCATTGCAGGACTGTATCTGGTGGGGATCCCGGGAACCATTTGCGTGACGGTTTTACGCGTTGTACTGGTAGGATTTTCTTTTGGTAACCCATACAGCATGGTCTATGGTCTGTCCGGAAGTTTTCTGAGTCTGTTTGTGATGGCAATTGCAAAGAAATGCCGTTTATTTTCACAAGTGGGAATCAGTATTCTCGGCGGTGTTTTTCATAATATCGGTCAGGTGACATTTGCCGCATTCATCGTTCAGACTGCAGGTGTTTTCGTGTATCTTCCCACTCTTTTGATCGCAGGCTGTATTGCAGGAGCGGTAATTGGTATTTTAGGCGGGATTATGACGGAAAGACTTATAAATTTCACAAAAAACCTGAGTTAAAAAGATTGTATTGTTTCCGTATTTTTATTATAATAGAATGAATGAAACTGGGTAATTGGGGAGATTTTTATGCTGAATGAAGATAAGATCAGACTGATGACAGGAATTGCCATGTATGAGAAACAGGCGGAGAAAGATGTATTTCCGGTCACACGTTATTTCAAGAGCGACTATATCGGAAGCCATATGATCCGTTCGTTTATTACATATACGCTTACTTGCCTGATGTTCGTGGGAATATGGATTCTTTATCAGATTGAAGATATATTTAATACAATGGATTTTTCCATTCTTTTTGATTCTGCCAAACAGATCGGCATGATCTATCTGATCGGACTGGTTTTCTATTTGCTGGTAACTGCGATCGTGTATTCAAGACGGTATGATATGGCATCAAAGAGCTTGAAAGTATATCTTGCGAAACTGCGCAGACTGGAGAAGAAGTACACAGCTCCGTCCGGGCAGAAAGGAAATGAGGAGGAACGTCAGCCATGATGGAACTTTTAGTGTTGAAAGAGAAATTAAGACGATTTTATGGGAAATATAGTTTATATATCATTCCTCTGATCAAATTTGCGGTAGGATATGCGGCATTTTATCTGATCAATTCCAATGTCGGTTTTATGACACGTTTGAAAAATCCGCTGATCCCGGTGATCATGGGACTGGTAGCGTCCATCGTACCGTATGGTGCGACTGCATTTTTTGCAGGCTGTCTGCTTCTGGCTCATGTGGTGCAGGTATCTCTGGAAGTCGCGCTGATCATCGCGGTATTTATGATGGCAGTCATTCTGCTTTATTACGGATTCCGTCCGGGTGACGGCTATTTATTATTGCTGACTCCGATGTTGTTCTTCTTCCAGGTTCCGTATGTGATCCCGCTGTTTGTGGGACTCTCCGGCAGCGTTGTTTCCATCATTCCGGTCAGCTCCGGCATTTGTATTTATTATATTATCATGTATTTGAAACAGAATGCAGGTGTTCTGGCAGGCAGTTCTATGTCTGAGGTGGCAGCGCGTTTCATCCAGATTGCGAAGAGCGTGTTCGGAAATGAACTGATGTGGGTTATGATAGCGGCATTTGCGGCAGCGATCCTGGTTGTATTTATCATTAAGAATCTTCCGGTCGATCATGCATGGCCGATCGCGATCATTGTCGGTGTGATCACACAGATGATCGTAATCTTTGTAGGCGATATGAAATTTGAACTGACCATCAGTGTTGCGTCCATGGTGATCGGAATGGTCATTGCAGTGATCGTGGCACTCATTTACCAGTTCTTTGTATTCGCTGTGGATTATTCGAGAACGGAGTATCTGCAGTACGAGGACGATGAATATCACTATTATGTAAAAGCAGTTCCAAAGATTGCTGTGTCTGCACCGGATGTGAAAGTGCAGCGCATTTATACAAGAAAAACTGCAAAAACAGATAAAAAACAGGAACATTAAAAGTTAGGATGGAGGTGTTGAGATGACAGAATATTTAGCGCGTGTATATTCGTGGATCGCGTTCGTTCCCAAGATGATCACGTTTACGAATATTATCGAGATTCTGCTTCTCTCTTTCCTTATATATAAGATTTTATGCTGGGTACAGAATACCAGAGCATGGACACTGTTAAAAGGCGGTCTGATCATTATTGCTTTTTACCTGCTGGCGTCCTTTTTCCGTTTGACAACGATCACCTGGATCATTAACCGTATGGGTCTTCTTGCGGTACTTGCGGTTTTGATCATTTTCCAGCCGGAGCTTCGAAAAGCGCTGGAGCAGCTGGGAAGTAAAAATATTTTAAACGGCATCTTTTTTGCCGATGAGAGTCGCAGTCCGGAAGGTTATACAGAGAAAACAGTCAATGAGATCGTTCGTGCAGCCTATGAGATGGGAAAAGTAAAAACAGGAGCCCTGATCGTTATTGAAAAAGAAGTTTCTCTGCAGGAGATCGAGCGTACCGGCATCGAAGTTGACGGTATCGTGACAAGTCAGCTGCTGATCAATATTTTTGAGCATAATACTCCGCTTCATGACGGTGCGGTCGTGATCCGCGGAAACCGTATTACGGCAGCAACTTGTTATCTGCCGCTTACGGATAATCTCAGTATCAGCAAGGATCTGGGTACCAGACACCGTGCGGCGCTTGGTATCAGTGAGGTCACAGACAGTATGACAGTCGTTGTGTCGGAAGAAACAGGAAGAGTTTCTCTTGCACAAGGAGGAGAATTGAGACGTATTTCAGATCCGGAGATTCTTCGTGCAGCGTTGACAGTGGAAACCGGCGAAGAGGAAACGACCGGACGGTTTAAAATCTGGAAGGGAAGAAATAAAAATGAAAGAAAAACAGAATAAGCGTCGTGGGCTCAAGCTTATTTCGCTTCTTGGTGCTTTTCTTGTATGGCTTTGGGTTGTAAATGTTGCAGACCCGGTTATGACGGATACAGTTGAAATTCCTGTGGAGATAGAAAACGGTCATGTTTTAACGGATAATGGTCTTACTTATGAAATTGTCGGTAAAAAGACAACCACAGTTTCTTATGAGGTCCACACGACCAATGCATATCGGATCCGGTCCTCAGACTTCCGTGCTTATGTGGATATGACAGAGTTGTGGTCGGTAACAGGAGCAGTTCCGGTCAAGGTTGAAGTTCTGAATAATGCCGGTTATCTGGTATCCAGCCCGGTCAGCAAGACAAACGCGATCAAGATTGAGACAGAGCCGTTACAGACAAAACGATTTGAATTAAATACAATCTTAAATGGTGAACTGGAAGAAGGTTTCCAGGTCGGAGAGATCAAACTTTCTCCGGATCATATTTATCTGCAGGGTCCGGAGTCACAGATCGGACAGATCAGCAGTGCAGGTATTGAATTCTCGATCGAAGGCTTAAATTCCGAGGTGTCCGGTGTATCCATTCCGCGTTTTTATGATGCAAATGGCAACCGTATCGAGCTGAGCAACCGTATTGAGAAGAACTGTGACAGCATTGACTATACGATGGAAGTATTAAAAGTCAAAGAGATCATGTTAGATTTTGAAGTGATCGGTGAGGTTACGGACGGTTATCGCTTTACAGGTGTGAAATGCGATGTGAAATCCGTTCCGGTTGCAGGTTTGAAATCTGCATTGGCAACGCTGAACACACTGACGATTCCGGGAGACATCCTGAAGCTGGATGGTGCAAGCACAGATGTTGTAAAAACAGTTGATATTTCCAAACTTCTGCCAAGCGGAGTGACATTAGCCGGTTCCGAGCGAAAAGAGATTAATGTTACTATGATGGTAGAGCGTCTGGAGGATGAGGTTTATCTGATCGAACTGGATTACGGATGTTTTGTCGGGGACAGCGACGAATATATTTATCGTGCAGAACCGAACCGTGTGAGTGTTCGTGTCCGTGCACTTCGTGAGGAACTTGACAGTCTGACCTTAGATGCAGATGATCTCGCGATCGATGTGTCAGAACTGACAGAGGGCGTACATCCGGTAGCGGTTGAACTGATAACGGAGCTGGATCCGGCTTATGAAGTTGTAAGCATTGGCAGCTGCAATATCAATGTGACAAAGATTCCGGACGGACCTGGAGCGACTCAGGAGGCAGCGACAGAGGAATCAACTGAGGAAGCTACAAAAGCGGAGTAAATATGGTAAGTCAAAGCGTTAAAATTATCAATCCCACCGGTCTCCATCTGAGACCGGCGGGAAACCTCTGTAAAGAGGCCTTGCGTTTTTCCTGCTCGGTAAAGTTCCGGTATGGAAATATCGTTGCAAACGCAAAGAGCGTCCTTAGTGTTCTCGGGGCATGTGTGAAAAACGGAGATGAGATCACGTTCATCTGCGACGGACCAGATGAGGAGAAGGCTCTTGCGGAGATGGTCGCTCTGGTAGAGAGCGGACTGGGAGAATAATTGTATATGGTAGTATATATGATCTTGTATGGCGCCGGTATGCTCTTTGCATCCAGCGCCCATTACTGTCTGTCGGGATTTAGTTTGATCCTGGCAGCGTTGTACCTGTATTTTCGGGATTATTTAAAAAGTGGAAATCCATTGCATCTGCGAGGCCTGTTCTGTGCATTCTGGGTAGGCGGTCAGGGAATCTCCTGTATGAAGCTAAGCAGACTTCAGACGGACTGGAGTCTGGAAACATGGGGATGTTTTTTTGTGGCCCTTGCAGCATTTTGGACAGTGTATGAGATTACCGAGAGAAAACTTGTGACGACAGCAAAGACGGAAGAAAAACAGGATTCCGGATATGGACTCGGACTCTTTACAGCCATTCTTTTGCTGACGCTGGTCTGCGTGGCGGCATTTACATTAGAAGCGGCTGTACTTGGATATATTCCTTTTTTTGTTCGCGGAGTACCGCACGCGTATTCGTATTTCCACATTTCAGGAGTTCACTATTTTACAGTTTCCTGTGTGCTGGTTCCTGCTATGTCTGTGGTTTTGTTCGTGACAGAGAAAAGCCTCAGCAGAGGAAAAAAGGTCGTGGTGATTCTCGCAACCTTGATCGCACTGGCCATTCCGGTACTGTGTGTGTCGCGATTCCAGCTTATCTTTGCAGTTATTTTAGCGGTGCTGACGTTTATGCAGGTAAGCGGAGTGAAGAAAATCCGTTACCTTTTTATGGCAGCAGGAGCACTGATCCCTCTGTATGTGGTCCTTACGATCGCAAGAAGCCACGATGTGGAATATTTGAACGGCATTTTTGAAATGAAGAATGCCCGCATGCCGATTTTCATCACACAGCCGTATATGTACATTGCAAACAATTACGATAACTTCAATTGTCTGGTGGAGCAGCTTCCGGCTCATACCTACGGAATCAAAGGATTGTTTCCGTTGTGGGCTTTGACCGGACTCAAGTTTTTAAAACCGGAACTGGTGGCATTTTCTCTTTATACAACAAAAGAAGAGCTGACCACGGTAACCTTGTTTTATGATGCATATTACGACTTTGGCATTGCAGGTGTATTTCTGTTTGCCGTATTGTTGGGAATTTTTGCTGCGTGGCTTTCCAGTCGTGTTGAACGAAAAGGAAATCCGTTCTGGCAGGTATTTTATGGACAGGCAGCACTGTATTTTATGTTGTCATTTTTTACTACATGGTACTCCAACCCGACTACGTGGTTTTACTTTGCAGCCACGGGAGCTGCGGCGGTTTATGTGGAAATAATTAAGAGAGTGAGGAAGTAACTATGGTATCAGAGAAGATGAAGCCGTTCATGGCAAATAATTCCGCGATCCGTGCGATGTTCGAAGAAGGAAAACGCATGGCGGCAATTTACGGAAAAGAAAATGTGTATGATTTCAGCCTTGGCAATCCGAATGTTCCGGTTCCGCGTGTCAATGAAGCTCTGCTGCATGTGATTCAGGGCGAGGCGTTCAATGAACTTCACGGATATATGAGCAATGCAGGATTCGAAGATGTTCGCCAGACCATTGCTGATTCATTAAACAAACAGTTTGGTACGGCATTCTCTTATAAAAATCTGATCATGACAGTCGGTGCGGCAAGCGGTCTGAACGTGATCTTGAAGAGTATTTTAAATCCGGAGGATGAAGTGATCGTTTTTGCACCTTACTTTGTTGAATACAACAGCTACATTCGCAACTATGACGGAAAAGTAGTGATCGTATCTCCGGATACCGAGACATTTATGCCGAAGCTTGCAGAATTTGAGGCAAAGATCACGCCAAAGACAAAGGCTGTTATCATCAACAGCCCGAACAATCCGACCGGAGTGATTTATTCGGAAGAAACACTGATGGCACTTGCAGCGATCATGAAAAAGAAAGAGGAAGAGTTTGGAACATCCATTGTCCTTCTTTCAGATGAACCGTACCGCGAGCTGGCGTACGGCGGTGTGGAAGTTCCGTACGTGACGAAATATTACCACAATACCGTTGTATGTTATTCCTACAGTAAATCCCTCTCTGTACCGGGAGAGCGAATCGGTTATCTGGTGATTCCGGATGAGGTGGAGGACAGTGAGATGCTGATCGGTGCAGCAACCATTGCGAACCGTATCCTTGGTTGCGTAAACGCTCCGTCTCTGATTCAGAAAGCAATCCAATACTGCATCGAACAGGAGATTTCCGTAGATCTGGAAGCATACGAAAAGAACCGTAACTTACTCTACAACGCTCTGACTGAGTATGGTTTTTCCTGCGCGAAGCCGGACGGCGCATTCTATCTGTTTGTGAAGTCGCCGGTCGCAGATGAGAAGGAATTCTGCGAAGCTGCGAAGAAGCACCATGTTCTCTTTGTTCCGGGAAGCTCCTTTGCATGTCCGGGATATGTGAGAATTGCTTATTGTGTTTCTTACGAGCAGATCGAGCGTTCTCTTCCGGCATTTAAGGCGATCGCAGAAGAGTATGGACTTATAAAATAAGAAAAAGACCTTTGATGTCCGAGGTTTTTCGGATATCGAAGGTCTTTTTGTGTGGTAGAACACGAATCAGTTCAATTCTGCAATCCTCGTAATTCCTACATAAATATGGGAAATTTTATACCAGGTGGCAAAATCAATGATGCCTGTGATCGGGAGTCCGAAAATCGATTGAAACGCTTCCACAGACCGTGCAGTAGAAGGTCCATAAATTCCATCCACCTGAATGCGCGGGATTGCAGAATAAATACTTGCAATTGTGTCTAACTGTTCCTGGATCTGACGCACTTTATCGCCACTGCTTCCGATGGTCAGATCGGAGCCGGGCCAGGAGGCAGGAATGCCTGCAATCTGTTCTGCTGTATTGATGTACATATCATTTCCGTAAAAATAGCGGAGGATTTCAATGGGACTGTATCCACGTTCGCCCAGATCGCAGGAACCCCACTGAGTCATCCAGCCCGGACAGCTTACCTTTCTTCCGTCACAATACTGAGTCAGGATCGGTTGTTTTACTTCCGGTCTGGAAAGATAGTTGTCAAAAATATCATCGACAATGACAGAAATGGATTCGTAAATATTTCTTCCCGGGATCCATTTATGATCATAGGCAGTGGAAGACGTGATCGTAAAATCATAACCCTGGTTGCGGTACCATTCCGTATAAACGCGGTTCAGAGTAAATGACATGATTGCCAGAACGTTTGCTGTAATGGTGCTTTGCGGCCAAGTGGCATAGATTTCGCTGGAAGCCACATTTTTTATATAATCACGGTAAGGAATGTAATAATTTCGGGCCGCGGAATTGGACGGAACACCGTCATGGACCACAATGGTCTGCGGAACAACCACGCGGGAGAGTACGATCTCGCCGCTTTCATTGACCGGTTTGATCTCACTCTCAGCAATTTTTGGAGGATAGGTTCCATAGAGGGTATGCTCCGGAATGGAAATCGTTTCTGCAGCATCGGTTCCGGATTCCGCAAGCGGTATCAACCGTGCATTTTGAATGGCGGTTGTGTCGGCTAATATTTCCGTTCCGGAAATGACAAGCGGTTCAAATCCGGGAGCTGTGATCCGGATGGTATATTCTGCATAGGGACGGATGTCTTGTGGACGGAGACTGAGTTCTAAAGGCGGGGCCTCCAGAGAAATATTTTCGGTTTGTCCGGAACTGTTGGTCGTAAGTTCCTCCAGTGTCTGCTCCGGCTCCTCTGTTTTTGCGATTGAAATGGTAGCATCTGTGATTGGAAAGCTGTTTTCGTCAGAAACAACGTCTACTTGTAAATATCCTGTTGCCATTGGTTTCCCCACGATTGACTGTTATGACAGCATATGCACGAACCGAAACGATGATGAAACCGAAAAATAAAAAATGTAAAAACTGCAGTCTTTTGGAAGTTCGGGAGAAAAAGCATAGCTGAGACATTTTCAGAGAAACTATGAAAGGAGACAGATGTGTTGTTTTTTGTCGAAAGGGGTGTTTGCAATGGACTTTTGTAATTGTGACAAAGAAAAAAATGAGCTCCCGCTTGCAATGGGAATGGTTCCGGTACAGCCGTGGGAGACACCGTATGCTCCGGAGGCAGCGCTGGACCGAGGAACCATCTTTCCGAAACTCGATCTTCCATTTTATGTGGTTGATGAATTGATGGGAGGTGTGATGCGTGGCTGATCGAAGAGCGATGTTAAAAGAAATCGGAGAAATCAGTTTTATGGTAAATGACCTGACTCTTTATCTGGACACGCATCCGACCGACGTTGAGGCGATGGATTGTTTTTCGGAAGCTTTGAAGAAACGGAAACAGCTGATGAAGGAATATGCAGAGCAGTATGAGCCGTTGACAATGGATTGCGTCTGCCTGGATTCCAACAATCGTTGTAGCAGTTTTACGAAATATCCGGATCAGAAACATTTCACATGGACCGACGGTCCTTTGCCTTGGGAAGGAGGTATCCTTTAATGTGGACTTATGAAAAACGATTGCAGTTTCCCGTAAAGATCACAAAACCGTGTCCCAAGACCGCATCGCTGATCATCAGCCAGTTTGGCGGTCCGGATGGTGAGCTGGCAGCTTCTATGCGTTATCTTTCCCAGCGGTATTCGATGCCATGCAAAGAGGTCGGCGGACTGTTAACTGACATTGGTACGGAGGAGCTGGCTCATTTGGAAATGATCTGTGCAATGATCTTTCAGCTTACGAAAAATCTGACTCCGGAGCAGGCAAAGACAGCCGGATTCGATGCGTATTATGTGGATCACACAACGGCTCTTTGGCCGACCGCAGCGGCCGGAGTTCCGTTCAACGCTTGTGAATTCCAGAGTAAGGGAGATGCGATCACGGATTTATTCGAAAACCTGGCTGCGGAACAGAAAGCCAGAACCACGTATGACAACCTGATCCGGATCATCGATAATCCGGAAGTAAGGGAGCCGTTGAAGTTTCTGAGAGCAAGAGAAGTTGTTCATTTTCAGCGGTTTGGTGAAGCCTTAGAAATGATTAAGTCGGATCTGGATTCGAAAAACTATTATTATTTCAATCCGGAATTTGATAAGCAGTTTGTGAAGAAATAACACATCGGAGGCGGTATCCGGATAAAAACGGAGACTGCCTCTTTTGATGATCGCTTTTGAAAAAAAGAATATACGGCAGGGGCAATTTGCGGTATAATATTTCTATATTTTATCTATGGGAAAGAAGGATTTCTGTATGAACGAAATGAATAAGAAATACATGCTGGGAACAGCGGAAAATGAGAATTTTATGAAGGAGATCCGCGAAGATCTGTTCCGGTTTGGTCATCAGTTTCCGTCTCCGGGAGGCGGATCTTATTATCTGGGCGATGACGGAACTCCGTGGAAAGAGCGTCCGCGTGAGACATGGATCACGAGCCGTATGATCCATGTTTACAGCATTGCAAGTTTTCTGGGACATGAAGGAAGTGAAGCACTGATTGACGCAGGTCTGAAAGGTCTTATGGGAGAGCTTCGCGATAATGAACATGGAGGCTGGTATGCAGGTCTGACTGCGAAGGATGAGGTTTTGCCAAACAAGCAGTGCTATGCACATGCATTCGTAATCCTGGCTTCTTCTTCAGCTGTACTGGCAGGAAGACCGGGAGCGAAAGAGCTTCTGGAAGAGGCGTTAAATGTATACGATGAGTATTTCTGGAACGAGGAAGAGGGATTGTCCTGTGATACCTGGAATACAGAATTTACAGTTCTGGACGAGTACCGCGGAATCAATGCGAATATGCATACAGTTGAAGCATTCCTTGCTGCTGCGGACGTGACCGGAGATGAAAAATACAGAGAGAGAGCCGGAAGGATCATTGAGCATGTGTTAGCGTGGGCAGAGGCAAACGAGTGGAGAATTCCGGAACATTTCACCAGTGACTGGATTCCGGATCTGGAGTGCAATGCAGACAAGCCGGACGATCCGTTCAAACCGTACGGTGCAACACCTGGACATGGTCTTGAGTGGTCCAGACTGATCGCACAGTGGGCTCTTTCTACATATGAATATGATCCGGAGGAAGTGCACGCGTATATGGAAAAATGCGAGCATCTTTATAACCGGGCGGTTGCTGACGGTTGGGATGCGGATGGTGCGAAAGGCGTGGTATACACAACAGACTGGAACGGAAAACCGGTGGTTCGTGACCGTATGCACTGGACTCTCTGCGAAGCGATCAATACGGCAGCTGTATTGTACCATGCGACCGGAAAGAAAAAATATGCAGACGAATATGCAGAATTTATGAAATATCTGGACGAAGTGGTTCTGGACCATGTAAACGGCTCCTGGTTCCATCAGCTGGACGAAAATAATCAGTTAAAGGGTACTGTCTGGCCGGGCAAATCTGATCTGTACCATGCGGTTCAGGCAACTCTGATTCCGTATTATGCTGCGAATCTTTCCATTGCGGCTGCTGTGAAAGAGGGAGAGAAGTGTTAATTTACAAAGTTATATGAAAGTGGTAGAATAAAAGTTGGCACATATTACAAATTCATTGATTGTTTTAGGGAGGTAGTAAAAAATGAAGAGAGTATTAGTTGCTGCGATGCACCATGAATCCAACTCCTTTAATCCGATCGTTGCGGGAGAGAAGGATTTCAACGTATTAAGAGAAGCTGAGTTCTTTGATAATTTCCGAAAGAATGATTCTCTGACAGGTGTTTGTGAAACTTTAATGAAGGCCGGTTATGAAGTGGTTCCGACAGTTTCCTGCCGTGCAGTTCCAAACGGCGAAGTGGATTATGATTTCTACATGGCAAGAAAGGCAGAGATCATTGAGATCGCTAAGAGAGAGCATGCAAAGAAACCGCTGGATGCGATCACTCTTTCCCTGCACGGTTCCATGCGTGTAAAAGGTCTTGGTGAGGCAGAAGGTCCGCTTTTAGAGGAACTTCGCGCATTATTCCCGGATCTTCCGATCTTTTCTTCTTTAGACATGCATACAACGATGACAGACAAGATGCATCAGAACTGTAATGGCTTTGTCTGCTATAAATGCGCACCGCACACAGACTGTTATGAGACAGGTGAGCATGCAGCGAAGATGACGATCCATGTGCTGGAGAATGGAATTGAAGCTAAGCGCGCGTGGGTGCGTGTACCGTTCATCGTTGCAGGTGAGCAGTCCGCAACAACTGTTGAGCCGATGATCACACTGACAAATGAGCTCCGTGCGACAGAGAAGAAGCCGGGCATTATGGCATGTTCTTATATGATGGGATTCCCGTGGGCAGACAACGCGGACAGTTCCATGGCAGTTTATGTTGTGGCTGAGACACAGGAGCTTGCAGATGCAGAGGCTCTTCGCCTCGCTGATTATATCTGGTCTAAGAGAGATGAGTTTGGCTTTGAGACAGAAGCATATCATGAGAAGGAAGCTCTTGATGTGGCATTTAAGTCCATCGAGGAAGGCGTATGGCCGGTATTCCTTTCTGATTCCGGAGACAACCCGACAGCAGGTTCTTCCTGTGACGTAACAGAGTTCATTAAGATCATGATGGAAGATGAGAGAACTCTGGCGCTTCCGCAGCCGGTTGCATACGGCGGATTCTATGATCCGGAAGCTTGTGCACAGTGCGAAGGCAAAGTTGGACAGGAAATCGAGCTGACATTTGGCGCAAAATTCGATACAAAGACTTCCACTCCGGTAACGGTAAAAGGTACAGTTAAAAACTTCGTAAAAGGATGGAAGACATTTGGCGGCACATGCGATGTTGCGGTATTCAACACACATAACATCGATGTGATCATCGCTGAGAAGCATATTGGTTACGCAGGACCGAAGGTATATCTCGACATGGGTCTGAATCTTGCAGAGAGACAGATTGTTGTCTGCAAGCTGGGCTATCTTGGTGATGAACATGAGAAATTCTCCAAGAGAGGTATCCTTGTACTTACAAAGGGAAGCACAAACGAAGATCTTCCGACATTACCGTACGAGAAGATCCCGCGCCCGCTGTTCCCGATCGATAAAGATTTCGAATTTGATCCGAAAGCCAATCTGAAATAAACCGGACAGCAAAAGGAGTTTGAAATGTTTCGAATTGCAATAATCGGTCCTGGCTCCATCTGCAGGACTTATATGGAGGCATTAAAACGTTCTGAAAAAGTGAAAGTGGCTGCCATTTCCGGCCGTGATACGGAAAAAGGAAGAGCCATGGCTGCAGAATACAGCGTTCCATATTATGTCGATCAGGATGAGATGTATCAGGCGGAGCATCTCGATGCAGTTTTGATCTGTACACCGACATTTACCCACGAGGAGATGGTGCGTCGTGCCATTTCCCACGGCGTCCATGTCATGTGTGAAAAGCCGTTTGTACTGGATGTCTCCGTGGCGCAGGAATTGTTTGAGCTGGCGGAACGTCATGGCGTGCGAATGATGGTCATGCATGTGGTGCGTTTCTGGCCGGAGTATGTGAAGATAAAAGAAATGATTCAAACCGGAACATTGGGAGAAATCAAAAATGTCTATCTGAATCGCCTTTCTTCCCATCCGACCTGGGCAACCTGGCATCGGGATCCGGAGAAGTCCGGCGGCGGATTGTATGATCTGCATATTCATGATGTGGATTATCTGTACCATGTTTTTGGTAAGGTTGACAGTGTCTATGCAGTCGGAAAACAGGAAGATACAGGCTGCTTTAATAATGTTTCAACCGTGCTGAAATTTGCCGACGGAGTGTCTGCGGTCGTAGAGGGATTTATGGATATTACCGGAGAATTTGGATTTACAACCAATGTGCGCGTGAATGGTTCCGAGGCATCGGTGGAGATGTTAAATAAGTCTGTTCCGTCGGAAGACGGAAGTCCGGTGAAAACCAATAAGCTGGTCTTATATAAAAAAGAGATGTCTGCGCAGATTCCGGAAGTGGAAAAATACAATCCATATGCGAAAGAAACTGAGTATTTCGCAGAATGTGTGCAGTCAGGTGCGGAGATTGAGATGGTTTCAAGTGAAGACGTGGTGCAGGTACTGCGGATCCTGGCAGCGATTCAACAATCACTGGAAGAGGGAAGAATGGTATCTTTATAACCGAATAGGAATAGAGAAAAGGGGTAATGTCAGCGATTGACCTTACCCCTTTAATTGATTCTTATGATTCAAATGCCTCTTTCACATCTTTTAGGAAAGAAGTAATCTTTAATTTCTGTGGACAATTTCGTTCGCAGTTTTTGCAGCCGATGCAGGCGGAAGCAGAGCTGAAGGTTCTGGTAATCTCTTGGTATACCGGTTTCATTTTCCACATATCGTCCGGGTTACGTTTGTGATCATTGAACATAGAAAAATAACGCGGGATCGGAATATTCATCGGGCAATTTGGTGCACAGTAATTACAGCCGGTGCATGGAATGGCTGTATTGGATCGAATAAGGTTGGCAGCACGTTCAAGAACCTGACATTCTTCTTCTGAGACCGGTTCAAAGTCGCGCATGTTGTCGTGAAGCTGTTCCAGAGAGTTCATACCGCTAAGGACGATATCCACATGTTCCAGACTGGAGGCAAAACGGATTGCCCAGGAAGCAAGACTTTCATTCGGACGGAGGTCTGTCAGAAGGCTTGCTGCGCTGTCTGGAAGTTTAGCCAGATTTCCACCCTTTACCGGTTCCATGACACGGATGATCTTGCCATGCTTTACACCCACTTCATAGAGTTCTCTCGCACGGAGTGCCTCACTGTTCCAATCCAGATAATTTAACTGAATCAAAATGAGATCAACCTCCGGATGTGCAGTCAGAATCTGGTCTAATAATTCCGGACCATCATGGTAGGAAAAACCTATCTGTTTTGCTTTTCCGGTTTCTTTTAATTCGCGTAAGAAATCGAATTCGTTATATTGCTCTGCAAGAGCATAGTTTTTATTGTTCAGCCAGTGGAGCATGTACACATCAAAGTAATCAACCCCGCATCGTTTTAACTGTGTATTAAAATAATCCCAGCATTCTTCATGGGACTTCACTTTGTATCCGGGAAGCTTGGTTGCAATGCGGAAGCTGCTGCGCGGATGACGCTCCACAAGGGATCTGCGAAGTGCTTCTTCACTCATTCCGCCAAGATATGTATAGGCAGTATCAAAATAAGTTCCGCCCATTTCCAGGAATGTATCCACCATTTCATTAAGAAGGTCATAATTGATGCTTGTTTCATCATTCTGATCCAGACGCGGCAATCTTAAAAAGCCAAATCCTGTTTTATTCATAGCTGCTCCTCCGAAAAAAGATATTACGGATATTATAAGGTACTTTCTGAGAAATAGCAAGAAAATAGAGATTTGATAGGCAAATGCCGATATTCCATGGTATAATGGGAAAAAATGATCCGGGAGGTATTTGTATGGATTTTATGACAATGATGCAGAAAAGAAAAAGTATTCGTGCTTATGAAGATAAGCCGGTTGCGAGAGAGGATCTTGTGAAGATCGTGGAGGCAGGCAGACTGACACCGAGCGCATGTAATTCTCAGCCGTGGAAGTTTATCGTGGTGGATGAGCCGGAAGCTAAGGCAAAGGTTTGCGACGGACTTATGTGCAATGATGGACATACCGGTTCTCCATGGAGAGAGCAGGTTCCGGCATTTATTATGCTGGTTGAGCAGAAGGCGAACGTGAAACCGGCGGTAATTGCCCATTATAAAGACAGTCAGCGTTTTGCCCAGGGTGATATTGGCGCTGCCTGTATGAATATGGCTCATATGGCAATGGAGCTTGGACTTTCCACATGTATCATCGGTATGAACGAGCAGGAGAAGATGGCAGCACACTTTGGCATTCCGGAGGGACATGAAGTACGTCTGGTTCTGGCAGTTGGTTACGGAATCGATGTGAATCCTGGATTTGTGAAACAGAGAAAACCGTTTGAGGAAGTAGTAAGCTTTAATCAGTGGTAACGATCGGTTTTTGGAGGAAATAAAATGGCAAAGGATATGACTAAAGGGAGTCTTGTCCGGGCGTTGATCGAATTTAGTATTCCTCTGATCTTAAGTGGAATTTTACAGCAGTTATATAGTTGGGCGGATGCCTTTATCGTCGGAAACATCGAGGGAGGACAGGCTCTGGCCGCGATTGGTTCGACTACATCTATCGTATATTTGTTTACCGGAGCGATCACAGGATTTACGGGCGGACTTTCTATTTTGGCTGCCAGGTATTTCGGAGAAGGAAGGCAGGAGATCCAAAGAATGTTATTATCGACATTTTCTTTGGTCATGGGACTTTTTTTCGCCGTTCTTTGTCTGGTCGGAGTGGCTGGTTTAAATCCGATCCTGCGTATTCTTGACATACCGGAAGATGTGTATCAGATGGCTGGCTCGTATCTTAGGATTGTCCTGGTCGGAGTACCGTGCCTTGCGGTGTACAATGTGTATTGTGCAGTGCTTCGTGGATGTGGAGACAGCAAGGCTCCGTTTTATTCCGTCATGGTTTCATCGGCGGCGAATATAGTTCTGGATGTATTATTTGTCGGTATGTTCCGCTGGAGCGTAGCCGGTGCAGCGGCAGCAACGATTCTTTCACAGATCGTGATGACTGGCTTTATCATGATTTATACGTGGAAACGCTATGAGATGCTGCGCTTTGATCGAACAGAAAGTCTTGTAAATCGAGAAATCTTAAATGAAGGATTTGCATTTTCCATTCCGCTGACGTTAAATTCGATCATCAACTCTCTGGGAAATGTGATCCTGCAGAGTTTTATGAACAGTTTTGGATCAATTACCGTAGCGGCGATCTCAACAGCTTATCGAGTAGACAGTATCATTATGCTTCCGGTTATGAACCTTGGGGCAGGTATTTCCACGATCACATCACAAAATCTCGGTGCGGGACAGAAGGAACGTGTGAAAAAAGGTCTTTATGCCGGTATTGGCGTCATGGCAGTCATTGCACTGTTTATGACAGTGATCGTGATCAATTTTGGCGGAACGTTAGTTGCGCTGTTTGGAATTGAAGCAGAGTCTGTGATGATCGGAAAAGCGTTTTTCCGTGCATTGGCGATGTTTTACTTGTTATTTAGTATCTCTGTGGCAATCCGTGGTTATGTGCAGGGAATCGGTGACGTGAATTATACGACGATCGTGGGAATGAGTTCTCTGGCTGTCCGTATCGCCATGTCCTATCTGTTGAGACCGGTTTTTGGAAACATGGTGATCGCCTGGGCGGAAGTTATCTCCTGGTGGTATATGTTTGCGATGTATTTTGGCCGGCTGCTGTGGCATAAAAAGAACGGCAATTTGTAAAGGAGGAAGTATCATGTTACATATTGCAATTTTAGGTGCCGGTAATATTGCGGGCACGATGGCGAAAACGCTAAATGGAATGGAAGAAAAAGGGGAGCGTTTTTGCTGTTATGCAGTAGCTGCCCGTGAACTGGATCGTGCGAAGGAATTTGCCGATAAATATGGATTTGAAAAGGCTTACGGCTCTTATGAAGAAATGCTTGCAGATGAAAAGGTGGATTTTGTATATATTGCAACTCCGCACGGCTGTCATTATGAACATATCAAATTATGTCTGGAGCATGGAAAGCATGTGCTCTGCGAGAAGGCGTTTACTTTGAATGCATCTCAGGCGAGGGATGTATTTGAAACTGCAAAAGAGAAGGGACTGCTTCTTACGGAAGCAATCTGGCCGAGATATCAGCCGATGCGTAAGATTTTAAACGATCTCCTTGCTTCCGGAGTGATCGGGAAGCCGCATCTGATGGTGGCCAATATCGCTTTTGACAGTGATCATGTTCCGCGTATGCACCGTCCGGAACTGGGAGGCGGAGCTTTGCTGGATATTACGATTTATCCGTTAAATACTGCGGTCATGGCGTTTGGCGATCAGATAACCAGAGTAGACAGTTCGGTCCAGATGATGGAGTCGGGAGTGGATGCACAGGAGTCGATCACTCTGCATTTTGCAGATGGAAAAATGGCTGTAATAGCAGCTTCCATGTACGCGCAGGGAGATACCAGCGTGATGTTCTGCGGAGAACAGGGAAGGATTCATCTTGAAAATATTTTTAATCCGGTATCCTTAACGGTGTATAATAAACAGGGAGAACTGGTTCAGACGATTTTACGTCCGGAACAGATTACCGGTTATGAATATGAGGTGCGAAGCTGTTTGAATGCCATTGAAAGCGGTATGCAGGAATGTCCGGAAATGCCGCATAAAGATACAATATTCATGCTTGACTTGATGGATGAGCTGAGAAAACAGTGGGGAATGAAATATCCTATTGCAAAAGAATCTCTCATGTGATAATATAAGTAAGATTTGGATTAATTCAAATTTAACGTCCAAATGATTACAAACAGTATATTATGCATCATGAATGCATAAAACAGAATACGTACTCGAGTGCACCGCCCGGAAACGGGCGGTTTACCTTTTGACTTGGCAAGAAAAATGGTAATAGTGCACAATGGGATTGCGTTAAAAGTGTATAATAGTGACAAAATGCATAAATTCACAAAAATATTCAAAAAACTATTTACAAAAGCATATTTATACACTATAATGCATATCATCATACAGCTAGCGATTTAAATCGCTAAATTAAAACGAGTATTAAGAGGAGATTATATTATGAAGAAACAGTTTTTAGCAGCAATGACAGCAGTAGCAATGGTAACTTTAGTAGGATGTTCCGGCGGCGCAGCAGAGACAACAGCAGCTACAACAGCAGCTCCGGCAACTGAGGCAGCTACAACAGCGGCAGCAGCAGACACAACAGCAGCTCCGGCTACAGAGGCAGCAGACGCTCTCGATCCGGACAGCCGTCTTGCAAAAGTATTAGCATCCGGCAAATTAATGGTTGGTACATCTCCGGACTTCGCTCCGATGGAGTTCAAAGATGTAACTAAGACAGGTGATGAGCAGTACGTTGGTTCCGATATGGCAATGGCTAGATATATCGCAGAGGCTATGGGCTTAGAGCTTGAGATCAAAGCTATGGAGTTCTCCGCAATCCAGCAGGCTGTTAATTCCGGTACAATCGACTGTGGTATTTCCGGTTTCGCTTATACAGAGGAGCGTGCAGCAAACTACGGTACATCTGTTCTTTACAATATAACAGCAGAGGACGAAGGCCACACACTTCTGGTTAAGAAGGGCTTAGGCGCTAACTATGATGAGGCAGCAGATTTCGCAGGTAAGAAAGTTCTTGCACAGAACGCTTCCTTACAGCAGTCCTTAGTTATGGAGCAGCTTCCGACAGACATTCAGTTCCAGCCGGTTACAACAGTTACAGACGGTGTTCTGATGCTGATCAACGATAAGGCAGACGCTCTTGCAGTATCCTGGGATAACGGTGAGATGCTGATCGATGCATATCCGGATGTAGAGTTCACAACTTTCAAGTTTGATCACTCTGATGATGGTAACATCATCCTTATGAAGAAGGGCGAAGATGAGCTTATCAATGCAATCAACGAAGTACTTGCAGAGATCAACGAGTCCGGTATCTATGATGTATGGACAGAGGAAGCTCAGGCACTTGCAGAGTCCCTTGGTATTGAATAATCTTTAATTAAGAAGATACCCGAAAGTAAATGATAAGGCATCGGTCTTCCCAGAATTGTGCGGGGAAGACCTTTGTCTGCTATAAACCGATGTGAGGAAATCCGGCATCGGACATTATTTTTAAAGAAAAAACGAAAGGAGAATTCCCAAATGGAATTTTTTAGCGTAATGGCCCAGGTATGGTCCAAGTACAGCCATCTGTTCTTGCATGGTCTCTGGATGACTGTGTATATGGGTTTAATGACTGTCTTGATCAGTACTGTAACGGGTTCTATTCTGGCTCTGCTTCGCCGCAGTTCCTTTAAGCCGATTCAGTGGATCGTAACTGCATACGTAGAGATTATCCGTGGCACACCGATCCTCTTGCAGTTATATTTCTTCTACTTCATGCTTCCGGGCTGGCTTCCGTTCCTGGAACTCAGTGAGTTTACTTGCGTACTGGTAGCATGTTGTGTAAACTCCACAGCGTATGTTTGTGAGATCGTTCGTGCAGGTATTCAGGCCGTTGATATCGGTCAGACAGAGGCGGCTCGTTCCCTCGGTCTTAACAGCACACAGACGATGATCCACATCGTTATCCCGCAGGCTGTTAAAAATATCCTGCCGGCTCTCTGTAACGAATTCATTGCGATCGTGAAAGAGACATCCCTGGCTTCCACATTCTTCATTGGCGAGCTTATGACTCAGTTCAAGACTATCAACGGTATTACATACCGCGTACTGGAGCCATTAACAATCGTAGGTATTATTTATTTCTTATTAACATTTATTTTATCCAAGCTGATTGCTTTATTAGAGAGGAGGTTGAATGCCAGTGAGCGCTAATGGCAACGAAATCATCCGCGTAGAAGACTTACACAAATCCTTCGGCAGCCTTCATGTATTAAAAGGCGTTACCGAGCATATCTCCAAAGGTGAAGTAGTATCCGTGATCGGACCGTCCGGCGGCGGTAAGAGTACATTCTTACGTTGTTTAAACCTTCTGGAAGTTCCGAACTCCGGTCATATTTACTTCAATGATGTAGACATCACTGCAAAGAATGTTGATATCAATATCCACCGTCAGAAAATGGGTATGGTATTCCAGCATTTCAACGTATTCAACAACTTAACTGTTGGTAAAAATATCACACTGGCTCCGGTTCTTCTGAAAAAGAAGACACAGGCAGAGGCAGATGAGATGTGTAAAGAACTTCTGAACCGCGTTGGTCTTTATGATAAGATCGATCAGTATCCGAAAAAATTATCCGGTGGTCAGAAGCAGCGTCTTGCGATCGTTCGTGCTCTTGCAATGGAGCCGGAAGTAATGCTTTTTGACGAGCCGACATCCGCTCTTGACCCGGAGATGGTAGGCGAAGTTCTTTTCGTTATCAAAGATCTGGTTAAGTCTGGTATGACAACTGTAATCGTTACCCACGAGATGGGCTTTGCAAAAGAAATTTCCGACCGTGTATTCTTCATGGACGGCGGTATCATTGCAGAGAAAGGTACTCCGGATGAGGTATTTAACCATCCGCAGAACCCGCGTACACAGGAGTTCCTGAGTAAAGTATTATACTAAGAAATACCGAAAAAGAATTAATGAGCACCGGAGACTTGCGAGAGGTTCCGGTGCTTTGTGTTTTAGGAGGATTTTATTATGACAGAGACAAAAAAACAGGTTCTTAGCTACATCGACGAGAAATCTGATGTGATCATTGACACTTCTGATAAGATCTGGGAATTCGCGGAGCTTTCTTTAAGAGAGTTTCAGTCCGGTGAATTATATGCGAAAGTGTTAAAGGAAGAGGGCTTTGAGGTTCAGCATCCGTTCTGCAACATCGAGACAGCATTCCGCGCTTCTTACGGTTCCGGCAAGCCGGTGATCGGTATTTTGGCTGAGTATGACGCCTTAACAGGCCTTTCCCAGATTTCCGGTTCCACAGAGCGTAAAGAGTTAGTTGCAAACGGAAATGGTCACGGATGTGGTCATAACCTCCTTGGTGCCGGTGCGATGGCAGCAGCATTCGCAGTGAAAAAATACCTTGAGGGCAAAGGTGAGGGCAGCGGTACTGTGATCCTCTACGGATGTCCGGGTGAGGAAGGTTCCGCAACAAAGGCATTTATGGCTCGTGATGGTGTGTTTAAAGAGTGTGACGCAGCACTGACATGGCATCCGGGTAACACAAACCAGGTAACAAGCGGTACATGCAATACATGTATCCAGTCTGAATACAAGTTCACAGGTGTGGCATCCCACGCTGCAGGCGCTCCGGAAAAAGGACGTTCTGCTCTTGACGCTGTTGAACTTATGAACATTGGCGTACAGTTCCTCCGCGAGCATATGCCGGATGGTGCGAGAATTCATTATTCCATCACAGACGCAGGCGGAGATTCTCCGAACGTAGTACAGCCGAGAGCACAGGTTCTCTATATGGTACGTTCCGTATGGGCGAAAGATGCTTTAGAGCTTCAGAGAAGAGTTGATACGATCGCTCAGGCTGCTGCTATGATGACAGAGACAAAGATGGAGAAGAAGTTTATCGACGGCTGTTCCAACACAGTTCCGAATAAAGTTCTGGAGTCCTTACTCTGGGATAATTTCAATGAAGTTGAACTTCCGACCTATACAGAGGAAGAGATTGAGTACGCAAAGGCGATCAACGAATCCGTTGAGATGAAGCCGACAGCACTTCCGGGCGCGGCAACGGATGAGAGTCAGGAAATCTGGGAATTCGTAGACAAAGCTTCTGAGCACGGCACCGTGCCGATCAACAATTTCCTGATCCCGTACTTCTATTCTGAGAAAGCACGCCATGGTTCTACAGACGTTGGTGACTGCAGCTGGCTTGTTCCGACTGCACAGATCAATACTGCAACATGGCCGGCATGGACTCCGGGTCACTCCTGGCAGAACGTTTCCTGCGGTCATACATCCATTTCTCATAAAGCAACTCTGCTCGCAGGTAAAGTTATTGCAGCGACAGCGATCGATCTGATCGAGAAACCGGAAGTATTACAGGCAGCAAAAGAGGAATACGAGGCGAAGATGAAACGCTATGGCGGATACTTCTGTCCGGTTCCGGCAGACGCAGTTCCGGCAGTTCCGGGTGAAAAGATGTAATAAAATATTAGTTAAGAGAGCTCCTTCTGAAAAGAGGGAGCTTATCTTTTGGGGTTGACCTTTCACACGTTAGCGTATAAAATGGATAATAGGTGAAAGCACGACGAATTGGGAAAATATGATGGTAAAGGATTGTGGGAGTATGGAGAAACAAAACTACGAGATGATCGTTCTTGATCTGGACGGAACATTAACCAACCGTGATAAAGTGATAACTCCACGAACAAAGGAAGCGCTTATGGAAGCCCAGAAGCGCGGAAAAAAGGTTGTACTGGCTTCCGGACGTCCGACACCGGGCGTTACCCCGCTTGCGGAGGAGTTATGTTTAAAGGACTATGGCGGCTATATCCTGTCTTTTAATGGCGGTATGATCATGAACTGTGCGACAGGTGAGATTGTATTTTCTCAGCTTCTCCCGGTGGAGTCAAACCGGAAGATCATAGAGCTGGCTGAGGAGCACCGTGTGGATTTCCTGACCTACGAGGGAGATCATATCATTACCAACAATAAAGAAAATGAATACGGACAAAAAGAGAGCTGGATCACACACATGCCGCTGGTAGAGGTTGAAAATACGAAGGAATATCTGAATTTTCAGGTGCCCAAGTTCCTGATGCTGGATGACGGTGACTATCTGGCTCTGGTAGAACCGCGTGTCAAAGCAGCGCTTGGCAAAAACTTCAGTGTATACCGGTCAGAGCCGTTCTTTTTAGAAGTTCTTCCCAAAGGCATTGATAAGGCACTGAGCCTGGAACGTCTGCTTGGAAAGATTGGAATGAAGCGTGAAGAGATGATCGCCTGCGGCGACGGCTACAACGATCTTTCCATGATTGAATTTGCCGGCTTAGGCGTGGCGATGGAAAATGCCGTTCTTCCGGTCAGAAAGATCGCAAATTATATCACAGACTCCAACAATGACGACGGCGTTGGAAAAGTTGTAGAAAAATTCATGCTTTGCGATTAAAGTACTAGACGAAAACACTTTAGTGTGTTAAAATATGAAAAGCATAACGAATTAGCGTTGCGAAATATAAAAGTAAAATATAAATAGAAGGGAAAAACAGGCATGAATAAGAAAATAAAAACAGAAGCAGTTGATCATCTTTTTGAGGCAATTCTAACATTGAAAAATCCGGAAGAGTGTTATGCATTTTTTGAGGATGTGTGTACTGTAAACGAATTGTTATCCTTATCTCAGAGATATGAAGTTGCGAAGATGCTCAGAGAAAAGAAAACATATCTGGATATTGCAGAGCGCACAGGCGCATCGACTGCTACGATCAGCCGTGTAAATCGTTCCCTGAACTATGGTAACGATGGCTATGATATGGTTTTCAAACGTTTAGGTTATCAGTCTGAGGATAAATAAAGTGAGCATGAAGAGATTTATTGATTATCCGGTTCGGTTTATGCTTGAGACGGATCTGTTTGCAGAGTTGTTTGAAAAACATGATCCGCAGATCCGGATGATCCCCGTTATCTCTGGCGTACACCTGAACAGAAAGAGGAGGCAGTTCGCTGTATCGAGAGTCGGTATCCTGTGAATGAGGGCGATATTATCTGTTATGGACCGTCCAACATCACATACTGGTATTCTCTGGAGCAGGACATGCTTCCATACAAGGCTCAAAACCACGGAATGGGCGGCTGTATTGATGCGGATCTGATCCATTATGCACCACGTGTTCTGTATCCTTACAAACCATCGGTTGTGATCATCCAGACCGGTTCCAATGATATTGCAGCAGGTATTCCATTAGAGACGATTTTAAAAAACAAAAAGCAAATGTACGATCTCTTTTTGGAACAGATGCCTGAGACTCAGCTGATCGTGTGTTCCGGACTTCCGCTTCCGGGAAGAACATACTTCTGGGAGGCGACAGCAAAGACCAATGCATTGTTAAAAGAGCTGTGTGAGAAAACGGAGCGTATGCATTTTCTGGATGCGACAGATGCTATGTTATGCGGCACTGGTGAGGAAAAGTTCAAAATATCGAATGGCTGCTACTTTAATCCGGAATTGTACCGGATGGATAAAATTCATTTAAACAAAAAAGGTCATGATATCTGGACCGGACTTATGAAAGATTTATTGAGTAAGATTCTTTAGAATTAAAAAGGACTGTTGTAAGAGCAGATACCCTGCATTACAACAGTCTTTTTGTTTGGTCTAAGATTACTTTTTGGTCGGAGGATTTTCCTCGCGGAGCTCATCGCAGAGCTGTTCGATCATACGTTTTTTCAGATAAACATCAAATGCCAGCTCACAGATAAATGCGAAGAGCTGCAGGTCCTCTTTGGAACGCTCGTCTTCAACCTGCTGGAATGTCTTTTCCGCAGCTCTGAATTTCTGTTTTACATCACGCATCAGATTGATCATCTGCTGATGCTCCAAGGTGAATACTTCAGTATAAACATCCACTAACGGAAGCTGCTCTTCACCGAAATGATTTTCTGTGATATAAGAGAGGATCGTCTCAATATCATTGAAATTCAGCAGATTCTTAAAGTAGTAAATAAATACCAGAAGGATGATGTGTTCCTGCGTATATTTCTTTTTCACAGGGGACGGAAGAAGATTATTCTTCGCATAGTTGTTGATCATCGTCTTTGTGAGAATCTTGTCCTCATCGTAGCGCTTCATCGCACCGAGATGGCTCTCCATAAACGTAGTCACCTGATCCATATATAAATCAATATTCGGAATGTCTTTTACATCAATATAGTCCAGTTTACGCAACTGTTCAAACAACTGCTCTAAACGCTTATCGTTGGTTTTCATAAAAAACTCCTTTCCAATCCTCTTTATTATATATTTTTTGATATCAGATGGCAAGTAGGAAAAATGTCTTTTTCGATAAGAATATATGTTCGAAATTATTGGACATGAGGGTCTGAATCTGATATAATGGAAACCTGACACAGAGGGAATCCGTGAATTTGATATGATAAGGGGAATTGCGAATGAATCGCTTGCATACATTAAATCCGATGCAGCAGGAAGCTGTTTTACATACAGAAGGACCGCTTTTGATCCTGGCCGGAGCCGGTTCCGGAAAGACGAGAGCACTGACTCACAGAGTCGCTTACTTAATAGAAGAAAAAGGTGTGGCACCGTGGAACATCCTTGCGATCACATTTACCAACAAAGCTGCAGGCGAGATGCGTGAGCGTGTCAACAGTCTTGTGGAATATGGTGCAGACAGTGTTTGGGTCAGCACATTCCATTCGCTTTGCGTGCGTATTTTGCGCAGATTTATCGAAAATCTGGGTTATGATTCCAGTTTTTCTATTTACGATACTGATGATCAGAAGACATTGATGAAGCAGATTTTCAAAAATCTGGATATCAATACAAAGCAGTACAAGGAGCGCGGTGTTCTGGGGATCATCTCTTCGGCAAAGAACGAATTGATCGGTCCGGAAGAGTTTGCGATGAATGCCCGGATCAACGGTACATTCCGCGATCAGAAGATTGCAGAGTTATATCGCGAGTATCAGATCCAGCTGAAAAAGAACAATGCACTGGATTTTGATGATCTTCTTGTAAAGACTGTAGAGCTGTTTGATAACAACCCGGAGATTCTGGATTACTACCAGGAGAAATTCCGGTATATTATGGTAGATGAGTATCAGGATACCAATACCGCTCAGTTTAAACTGGTGAGCCAGCTGGCAAAGAAATATGGAAATGTTTGTGTTGTCGGTGACGATGACCAGTCTATTTACAGTTTCCGTGGAGCCAATATCCGCAATATTCTGAGCTTTGAGGAAGCATTTCCGGGAGCGCGGGTAATCAAGCTGGAGCAGAACTATCGTTCCACCAGAACGATTTTAAACGCAGCCAATGGCGTGATACGCAACAACTCAGGAAGAAAAGATAAAACTTTATGGACGGAAAATTCGGAAGGAAGCCGTGTGCGCGTGAAGATCTTTGATACGGCTTATGATGAGGCTGAGGGGATTGTCAAGGATATGATCAGACAGGGCGGATCATGGAAGGATTACGCAGTATTGTATCGTACCAATGCCCAGTCACGAATCATAGAAGAGAAGTGTGTTGCATATAATGTTCCTTATAGACTGGTAGGCGGTGTGAATTTCTATCAGAGAAAAGAGATCAAAGATATTCTTGCATATTTAAAGACGATCGCCAATGGACGCGATGATCTTGCTGTGCAGAGGATCATCAACGTTCCGAAACGCGGTATCGGTGCAACAACTGTCGGCAAGATCAACCTCTTTGCTATGGAACATGAGATGAATTTTTACGATGCGCTCCTCAGAGTCGCTGCCGTTCCGGGCGTTGGGAAAGCAGCAGCGAAGATCGACAAGTTTACAGATGAGATCGGACGTTTCCGCCGGATGCTGAGAGAGGGTGAAGCGATCCAGGATGTGATCGAGGAGATTGTAAATTCGACAGGATACAGGGAAGAACTGCTGGAAGAAGGAGAGGTGGAAGCTGAGACACGTCTCCAGAATATTGACGAGCTTGTCAGCAAAGCCGTCTCTTACTGGGAAGATGCAGAGGAACCGACGCTGGACGGATTTTTGGAAGAAGTCGCGCTGGTGGCAGATATTGACAGCGTGGATGAGTCAGAAGACCGTGTGATCCTGATGACCCTGCATGCAGCCAAGGGTCTGGAGTTCCCGAAGGTTTATCTGACCGGTATGGAAGAGGGATTATTTCCGAGTATGATGGCGATGCAGGAAAATCCGGAAGCGTTAGAAGAGGAACGAAGACTCTGTTATGTGGGTATTACCCGTGCAGAGCAGGAACTGATGCTGACAGCAGCCAGACAGCGTATGATCAAGGGAGAAACACGGTATGAGAAGCCTAGCCGCTTCCTGCAGGAACTGCCTGAGGAGTACGTGGAGAGACTGGAGCAGGAAAATTCCATCTATACCCGTCGCCGCGTGCAGAGCGAGTATGAAGACAGTGAACTCCCTTGGAACAATCGTTCCGAAGGTATCAGTCTGTTTGGTCAGAAGAGCAGTGCATATGCATCCAAAAGTGCTCCCAAAGCACCGGAGAAACCATCTTACGGAAGTGTTTATGCCATTCGCAAATCCGATGCGCTGGAGTATGCGCCGGGTGACCGCGTCAGCCATATGCGTTTCGGAAACGGTACCGTAAAGAGTATTGTGGACGGCGGTAAAGATTACGAAGTAACCGTAGAGTTTGATACGATGGGTGTCAGAAAAATGTTTGCATCGTTTGCAAAATTGAAAAAAGTTTAATCTTTTGTAAATTATTCTTAAAAAGTTACAAAATAGGATAGTAAAATAACAAAAAAAATGTTATACTGTTTCAAAGGAATACAATTTTCCGATTTTAAGACGTAGAAAGGATGCGTGGGATATGAGTAAATTTGATTTTAGTAAGATCGATATGATGAGCAAAGACGCTGTTGCAAAGATGGAAGAAATGATTCATCTTTCCAGACTGAATGATTTTCTGAACAAAAAGGAAGAGGAAGAAAAGCATAAAAACTGTATCCTCTGGATCCTTGCTATCATCGGTGCGGTAGCAGCGATCGCGGCTATTGCGTATGCAGTATACCGTTTCTTTACACCGGATTATCTGGAAGACTTTGAGGATGATTTCTTTGAAGATGAATTTGACGACGATTTCTTTGAGGATGAAGACAGTGATCCGATTCCGGCAAAGAAGGAAGCAGAAGAAGTATAACCTTTTGATAAGAAAACTGCGGCAAAGACATTTGTCCGCAGTTTTTGCTTTCATAGGGAAAGTTTTGCGGTTAAAAGATTTATAAAATAAGCAAATTTTCCTTTATTTTTAAGGAAAAAATGTACCTTAAAAAATACGAAGATACAATTTTTTTAGGCTATACTTTTTGACAAATATCTTGTATAATTATGGCAACTTAATTGTTAACGCTTTTCACCGGGGCAGAAGTCCGAAGGACTTTCCCAGATGTTTGGCAACAAAAAAGAAAAGAGGTTATGAAAATGGCTATGATCAACTTAGAGAATTATGGTATTCTCAACGCTGCAGAAATCGTTCACAACCCGTCCTACGAATTATTATTCGAGGAAGAGATGAAGGATGGTTTAGAAGGTTATGAAAAGGCTCAGTTAACAGAACTTGGTGCTGTTAACGTAATGACAGGTATCTACACAGGTCGTTCTCCGAAAGACAAATATATCGTTATGGATGAGAATTCCAAAGATACAGTTTGGTGGACATCCGACGAATATAAGAACGATAACCATCCGATCAGCGAGGATGTATGGGCTGAGTTAAAAGCACTTGCACAGAAACAGCTTTCCAATAAGAGACTGTTTGTTGTAGATGCTTTCTGTGGTTCCAACAAGGATACAAGACTTGCAGTTCGTTTCGTTATGGAAGTAGCTTGGCAGGCACACTTTGTAACAAATATGTTCATCAAACCGTCTGCAGAAGAGCTTGAGAACTTTACACCGGATTTCGTAGTTTACTGCGCATCCAAGGCGAAAGTTGAAAACTACAAAGAGTTAGGTCTTAACTCCGAGACAGCTGTTGCATTCAACGTAACAAGCAAAGAGCAGGTTATCCTTAACACATGGTACGGCGGCGAGATGAAGAAGGGTCTCTTCTCCATGATGAACTACTTCCTCCCGTTAAAGGGCATCGCTTCCATGCACTGCTCCGCAAACGCTGACATGAACGGTGAGAATACAGCAGTATTCTTCGGTCTTTCCGGTACAGGTAAGACAACATTATCCACAGACCCGAAACGTCTCCTTGTAGGTGATGACGAGCACGGCTGGGATGACAACGGTATCTTCAACTTCGAAGGCGGCTGCTACGCAAAAGTTATCAACCTCAGCAAAGAGTCTGAGCCGGATATCTACAATGCGATCAGAAGAAATGCTCTTCTTGAGAACGTAGCTGTTGACGCAGAGGGTAAAGTTGATTTCGCTGATCAGACAGTAACAGAGAACACACGTGTTTCCTACCCGATCCAGCACATCAACAACATCGTTCGTCCGGTTTCTTCCGCTCCGGCAGCTAAGAACGTAATCTTCCTGTCCGCAGATGCATTCGGCGTACTTCCGCCGGTATCCATTCTGACTCCGGAACAGACAAAGTACTACTTCTTATCTGGTTTCACAGCAAAACTTGCTGGTACAGAGCGTGGTATCACAGAGCCGACACCGACATTCTCCGCATGCTTCGGTCAGCCGTTCCTTGAGCTGCACCCGACAAAATATGCAGAAGAGTTAGTTAAGAAGATGGAAGCGAACGGTTCCAAAGCTTACTTAGTAAACACAGGCTGGAACGGAACTGGCAAACGTATCTCCATCAAGGATACACGTGGCATCATCGATGCTATCCTGAACGGTTCCATCGAGACAGCAGAGACAAAGACAATCCCGTACTTCAACTTCTCTGTTCCGACAGAACTTCCGGGCGTAGATACAAACATCCTTGACCCGCGCAATACATATGCAGATGCTTCCGAGTGGGAAGTAAAAGCAAAAGACCTTGCAGATCGTTTCATCAAGAACTTCGTGAAGTTCACAGGCAACGATGCAGGTAAGGCATTAGTAGCTGCTGGTCCGCAGTTATAATTTAAAATTTAATACGGTCATTTACAATTAAGTGTTTTAAGGCAGGATACGCAGTGATGCGTATCCTGTTTTTTATGGACTGTATCTGCAGGAAGTGTGGATTTAATTTAGTAATAATATAAGTATCTGCAGAAAATCCCATACTATCTCAAATTAGGCTGACTGCCTTTGCTTCACAGCGTTTTATCCGCCCTTACGACGGTCGCGATAAAAGCGCTTGCGACCTTTGTAAGGGCGCAAAACTTGTGAAGCACAGTCGTTTAGCCAAAGATTTGAGGATAGTATGGGATTTTCTATCAGAACTTTATATTATCCACTAAATAAAATACAAATATTAACCACAAATCCACAAAAGAACCGGAGGTTGGTGGTTTGCAAAT
>SVDR01000080.1 GCA_015057755.1 Lachnoclostridium sp. | reverse complement strand
CATCGGAGAAGAAGGGGTAATCGGGTAGATGGCTGCAACATCTGTAAATGCATATGAAGCATGAGCTGCTGCGTGGTTACCATCCATGGTTTTCATTTTTCTTGCCATAGTTGATTTTCCTCCTATATAGTGTATAAATAAATACATTTATTTATTTAGAGTAACGCCTTATAAACATAAGACTACCTATACCCTATTATAGCAAGTTCTTTGCAAAATGCAAATGCAAAACACAATATTTCGTTACAAAATTATAAACAATACCATTCATTGGGATTCGCCTTGTAAAATAAAGCAAGGGATTCCATATTATGGAATCCCTTTTATGATCTTTCATTGATTCATATTGTATTATCCACTATCCGATCGGCGCGATCAGTCCCATATTGGACGGATCTGCATTGGTCACTGCAGCTCCCGGACCGCCAACTCCTCCCGGACCGCCCTGGTCAGCAGGACTTGTTGTCATATCTGCCGGGCTCTGCGGGTAGAACGGAGTTTCTCTTGTCGGCTCTACCGACGGCTCGATCATATTTCCCGGTGCCTCCGTCTGCGGCTTGGTCGGCTGTGTATCCGGACCGGATACATTTCCCGGTCCTACTCCCGGATTTGTCACATTGCCGGAAGATTCCACTGCGTCACCGGACGGATTTGCAGCGTCGATACTGCTCTCTCCCTCAAGGGTTACTCCTTCCGAAGATGCTACCGTACCGGATGTATTTCTCTTGATTGTCGCGGATTTTCCTTTGTAGGTACTATTATGGAGCACTTTGTCTTCAATCACAACACCGTCTTTCTTAGTAACCAGATTCGTCACCCAGCGACTGCCCATTGTTGGAGCCTTTGACTGAACCTCTACTCCCGGTTCCAGCGTTGGATCTTCCTCATACACCGGAGCCGGCGGATCCAGCTCTTTCACTTTTGAAGAAGACATGGAAAGTGTTACGCCCTCTTCCAGAATCGGATTGCCGTAAATGGAAACGGTCAGTTTCTGATTGGAAAAGCTGGTCTTAATACCAACAGCTGTCTTGGAATTATTGACAAACTTCATATCCGGTCCGCTGTGTCCGTCGTAACTTACCATTGCATCTTCGCCAGGTGTTACATAAGACGGTTCATAACTGTGTGCATGACGCTCGGTTGTCTTTAAGCCAGAGAAAACGACTGCGTTATAAAGTGTAGAAGACACCTGACATACGCCGCCGCCCGGCTCCTCAACCAGAACGCCGTTTACATATGCGCCTGCCGGCCTGTATCCTTTTTCAGCCGTACGGTTTCCGGTTGTTAGGTTAAAGGAAAACTCATGGCCCGGCTGAATGATCATACCATTGATAGCCGCCGCAGCAAGACGAACGTTTTCGTTACGGTCTTTGTTAGAAGTTGTCGTCGTTGTATAAGTGCCTAAGCGTTTAAAGCTTGCTCTTGCTTCTGCCTCAGTGATCTCTGGTTCTACTTCTGTTGCTGTTGCAGTGATATTGGCTTTATAATCACCCTTATTGACAGCAGCAAGAATATCTGCAGTCAGCTTCTCACGTTCGATCAGCTTACCATTTTCTGCACCTGCAAATACAAATTCTCCGCTGTTTTTATCATAAGAATCAATAGAACCATTCTTTGGCTGAATATCCCAGCCGTCAGCAACGATATCAGCCTGCTGCTTTGCCAGTTCTTCCAATCCGTCTGTTTTTACTGTATATTCGCCCGCTTCCGCTTTATCGAATGCTTCATCCAGAACCTCATCCAGCTTAGTTTCCATCAGATTTGCAATCTCTTTCGTCTCGCCATTGAAGCTTACTCGCATACCCCAGTCGATTTCTTTCAGCAGTTTCTCTTTTGCTTCCGACTTTGTCATTCCATTGACAGAAATGCCATTGACCGTAATCTCTGCATTAAGCTCAGTTTCCGGTTCCAGAGTCGTCTCCGCTGCAATCGATTCATCTCCGTCTTTCGAACATCCCTTCAGACCGACTGCAACACAAAGGATCAAAATCACAATACCGATCAGAATAAGCAGGATCTTCGCAAAATCCGGTCCCTGTCGACGGCGTCTGCGTCTCCTGTTTGTTGCAGTACTTCGTCTCGCAGAACCTGCTCCTGAGTTCATACTTCTCGCGCTCTGTACTGCCGCAACACGTTCTGCATTCCGTTGTCTTGACGTTCCCTGAGTACTTCTTGATGTAGAACTTCCCGTTCTCTGTCCTGCAGCACGCCCTGTTCCTGCAGAGCGGCTTACATTGCCGGAGCGAGTAGCACTTCCGTTTCTGGCCGCACTTGCAGACCTTGATGAACTGCCGCGACTCTGCCCGGTTCTGTTTCTGGTTGTTTCACTCATATTATCTCACCCTTTAATCATCCTGCCACCATGCAGGAATCAATCATTCATCTAGCCATGTCCTCAACAAATACCATCATATTGTGGGCACTCGAACATAGTATAGCACAAATAGTGGAAAATGGAATAACATATTTCTTAAATTTCTTTTCCATTCCTGTTAAATATGTTACAATTGTTTTGCAGGCGCCTTTTTCCTGCAGAAAAGAGGACATTTTATGAAACTGATCGATCTTCATGTACATTCTACCGCCTCCGACGGTTCCTGTTCTCCCAGTGAAGTGGTCGCACTTGCCAAAGATGCTGATTTGGCTGCAATCGCTCTGACAGACCATGATACCGTTTCCGGAATCGACGAAGCGCTTGAGGCATCCGGTCCTTTGGATCTGATTGTCGTTCCCGGCGTGGAATTATCCTGTATCTATAAAGAAAAAGAAATCCATATTCTCGGTCTATTCATTGATCATAATAATCCTGAACTTTTGGATTTCCTCTCAACGAATGCCAGAAAGCGTTCTGCTCGAAATGAAAGTATGCTTGACTCATTCCGCCGCGATGGTTTCGATCTGACAATGGAGGATTTGACGTGCGGAAATCCAAGAACCGTGATCACAAGAGCTCATTTTGCACGTGCACTTCTGAATAAAGGTTATGTAAAGACTGTGGATCAGGCATTCAAAAAATACCTGAATCCCGATTGCCCCTACTACCGAAAAAGAGAGATCATTACTCCGGAGGAATCCATCACTGCCATCAATCATGCCGGCGGTGTCGCAATTCTCGCTCATCCGTTCCAGTATAAGTTCGGCTGGAAAGAAACAGAGGAAATGATCTCGCTCTTAAAAAATCTTGGTCTGTTTGGTGTTGAATGCTATCACTCTTCCAACAACCAGTACGAAAGCGGAAAGCTTCGTACCATTGCTAAAAAAAACAACCTCGTTATTACCGGCGGCTCCGACTTTCACGGCGCAGCCAAACCGGATATCCAGATCGGCTGCGGACGCGGCGGTCTCAGAGTTTCTTCGCTTTACCTGGATGATTTAAAATCTGCCATGTCGCGCAGATAGAGGTCTGTAAAACTATATCGGATATTTCCATTATAACCTTTGACTGTATGGGCCATTGCCAAGGAATTGAGGATCGCTTCCTCGGTTGCTTCGGCGGTGGCCTCAAACACTTCATCGATGTAAGCTTCATTCAGCTGTTTCACGTTCACAAATCCATTCTTATCATCTTTGTGGAAACGATTTCCTGTGGAAAAACCCAGCATGATATCACCGCTTCCATGTCCCATATAAGAACCGCATCTGGAAAGGCCGACGCCTGCACGGCGGATGATTCGTTTTAACTGACGATCCGAAACCGGAAGATCCGTTCCGATGACCATCATGATCGAACCCTCATCCAGCTTGGCCTCTTCAATTTTCTGTGTCAGATACTCACCCATCGGCTTTCCGTCCAGCACAAAGGTCTTTGTCTTTCCAAAATTAGATTGCACAAGAACACCAACCGTATAAGTCTGTCCATCAATCTCTACCAGACGAGATGCCGAGCCAATACCGCCTTTCATACCAAAACAGGAGGTACCTTTTCCTGCACCCACATCTCCCTCTTCAAAGTCTTTTTTCGCAGAAGCGATCGCAGCTTCCACCTCAGCGATGCCGATTACCCTCTCGCTGATCTTATTCAAACTCGAGTCATTGCACTCGCCAACCACTGTATTGATGGATGTCATTTCTGCACCATCCTTTTCACACCACTTCACCATATGTTCCACGATTGCATTCTGCACAAGTCCAACATTCAATGTATTTGTAAGCGCGATCGGTGTCTCTAAAGTGCCCAGTTCCTCAATCTGCGGAATACCGGCAGTTTTTCCAAAACCATTGTGAACGAACGCGGCAGCAGTTAATTTGTTAACGAACATATTATCCTGACATGGCATAATAACCGTGACACCGGTCTTATGCTCCTCGGTATCGACCGTATAATGACCAACTGTCACACCTGGGATATCTGTGATCTTATTGAGCGTACCTGGCACATGGGTACCTATCTTTATACCATATTCCCTAATTCTTTTATTCATTATTGTTTTCCTCCGTTATTTTTACCAAACCGTCTTTGCACGTACACAAAATCCATAAATAATCCTCTTGATTTGTTAAAAGTTTATCCAATCTGCCGATTGTTTTTCTTTTCACAATCTGATAGAATCCCAACTGTTAAGAGATAAACCCTTTCTCTTTCAGAATGGCATGTAATTGTTCTTCCGAGGTGAAGAACGTTCCCTGTGCCATCTGCACACTCCCTCCGCCTCTTCCGGACATCTTAGTATTTAACTCCTTGGAGAGGAGGCGCATGTCCTCGCTCTGACTCCCCATCACATACAGGAATCCCCTTTCAGAATTTCCTGACAGGGCGAGGACAGTTTTTCCCTTATGTTCCTCGAGCATACGATTCACCATCTGTCTCAGCTGAACCGCACCAAATTCCGGTTCCAAAAGATAAATCTGATTATCACTATCCTCAAAACATCCCACTTTATGTTCAATCAATTCCCGATAACTCTCTGCAAGTTTTTCCTGCAGTTTTGTTACTTCTGATTTCATTTTATCAACCGCTGATGCGATTTCCCCCGGTTTTGCAGACAGCAAATTGGAAACTTTCTGCACCTGATCTCTCTTTTTCTCATAGTCTTCCACTGCACGTTTTCCGCACAGAAGAGAAATGCGAACACCGCCTTTATAATGGATCATCGATAAGAATTTTACTAAACCGATTTCGCCTGTTCTCTTCACATGCGTACCGCAGCATGCACAGATATCACCGCCCGGAATCTTTACAATGCGGACATCTCCGGTCAGTTCCTTTTTGCTTCTATAATCCAGGCTCTCAAGTTCCTCTTTTGCCGGGAAATCGGCGTAGATCTCAAGGTTCTCCCAGATCATGGAATTTGCCTTTTTCTCAATCTCCATGAGATCATCCCATTCGATCAGACCATTAAAATCAATGGTCACTTCCTCTGCTCCCATATGAAATCCCACATTAACATAGCCATATTTTGCATGAATGAGACCGGAAACCAGATGCTCTCCGGAATGTTCCTGCATATGGATAAAACGGTTCTCCCAGTCAATTTCACCCCGAACTGTCTCTCCAACGTTTAATGGCTGCTCCAGATAATGGATGACTTCCCCATTCTTCTCATGTACCTCAAGGACACGAACTCCGCCGAGAATACCGGTATCGGTTGGCTGACCGCCCCCCTCCGGATAAAAAGCAGTCTGATCCAATTTCACTTCATATCCCTTTTTTCCCTTTTCGCAGGACAGAACCGTTCCTTCAAATTCCTTAATGTATGCTGAATCATAATATAATTTCTTCATTTAAATTAACTCCTTTATGTATTCTAACAATCAGTATAGCATTTTTCTCCGGCAATCACAATTCCACAGAATTAATTTTTAAAACAGGAAATATTGACAAGTAGACCTACATATCATGAACTGTAAACAAAATTTTCGGAGGCTTATATAATGAGTGATTTAGCTGCAACAAATTGTGGATGTGGATGCGAACAGACAAACAACGGATGTGGCAACAACATCATCTGGATTCTCCTTCTTCTTTGCTGCTGCGGCGGCGGACATAACGGATGCGGTCATGGCGGCTGTGGCTTTGGCAACGACAACTGCATCTGGATCATTCTTCTCCTTTACTGCTGCGGCGGTTGGGGAAATAACGGCGGCGGTTTCTGCTGCTAAAAAACCGGGGTACTGTGTTTTACAGTACCCCCATTTAATATCGTTCATTTCTGAGACGTTCTTGGCTTTTCTCTATCCTTCTCCTTCCTTATCTGTTTTTCGTCTTCGCATGCCTCATCAATTTCATAAACTGTATTCCCATCTATGATCAGTTTACTTTCCATATTCATTCCCCCTTATTCTTCCATTATATTCAAATTTTCATCAGCGGTACTTTTCTATCCTTAATTTTTCATCATCTTCTACCAAACGATCTCATATACTGTTTCAGAAAAGGAGGCGATCAATTGAACGAAAAAAACATGAAATTAACGGACCTGGATTACGCCACTGCCAGTCATCATCTTCAAATGCTCAAGGCAGCGATTCCATACATGGAAGTTCCACAACAAAAAAAGTTCGCATTGTTTATCAAATGGAACGAATTCAAACGGACTATGGACTTTTTTGATACCAATGACGAAGGAATGATGAGTGTCTGTTCTCTGGATTCTGCACAGACATCCCCTGTAGACATGCTGGCTGCGGTGAAACCTTATGCCAACCAAAAAGAACAGGAATTTATCGATCTTTTATCCGGTATTTTAGCCGGAAGATCACAACTCTTGAACGGCCGCTCTCCAATGACAATGGAACAGATAATCTCGTTTCTTCCACCGGAACAGCAAACACGCATGGAAACACTGCAGATGTTCATGCAGACTATTGGTCAATTATAAGGAGGTTTATGAATACAAAAAGCAAATACCATAATTGGAATCATGATCCCCGCCTAAAAAGTATTTCACCCGAACGGCTCCGTTCACTAAGTGAAATGGCTGAAACACTTAACAATACACCTCAGAACCAAAAAATGGCCACATTTTTGTCTTTCCAAAAAAATTTCATCTCCGGAGGAGAGAACTTCTCAGAAACAGAACGAGAACTGCTAATCTCCGTATTGTCTGAAAATCTATCTCAGGAGGATAAAAAAAGAATGGAAATGATACAGAAATTTTCTGCTCAGATGCGGTCAAAAGAAACATAATACATCAAAAGAGAGGCGATACCGGTATTCACCCACACCAATATCGTCTCTCTTTCATTTATTCCTCGCATACAGTTTCTTGTCCTGTTAAGCTTTCCAGGCTATCTGAAATGATCACTCTAGTATTCTCATCCAGGGACTGAACCAGAATACGCATATACTGTTCCGGAATCTGCAGACCACAGAAGGTTCCATCGTTATTCTCCATCTGCAGACAGTTCACCACTAGAGCCGGATACCCTGTTCCCTCAATTTCCGGCTTTAGAATCATGCCATAATTACAGAAAGTCTTTAAACTTTCCATTTTGATTCCGGAAATCGGCTGTTCTTCTCTTTTGTAAACAGTCACAATGTTTCCAAACAATTCGTCTGAAGGGTCCAAGCACCAATAGTCATTGGTTGTTAAATACTGATATGGAAGAAGACTGCCAGGATTCTCTTTTACACCAAATGTCGCCTGTGGTGAATAAACTCCATAAGTAATCTCTTTTCCATTCAGCATATCACCGGAAAGAAAACCTTCTGTCGAGAAAAACTCTTCCCATTCTCCCAGCTCATTTTTTGAAAAATAAATCAGACGGGATTTTCCGGTTATATCCAACTCTTTCTTCGGTTTCTCAACATTCTTCTCGAGAGCATTCTTTTCCGCACACACTTCCTGCTTTGGCAAATCATCAGGGTTCTCTTTATCTAAATTATTGATTACTAGAACCAAACTGTTAACGCCCTCTCCAATGCCCAGGTCTTCAATCCACTGTCCCTTATCCTGCTTCGTTTTCCATCCAAGATCTGCATGAACTTCAGTATTATCGATCAAATCAGAATTTAAAGTAATAGTATCTATAGCAGGCTCCGTTTCCATTGCCAATGTGTTTGCCGCAAACACCTGCATTCCAGATGTCATCAACATCATCGCAGACATCAAAAAAACAAAAATATGATTAAAATGCTTTCGCATGAATATCTCCTTTGTATAGAATGATTCAACATTCTGTTATCACAGATAACATTCTACCATATTTTGTGGTCTTTGTCACCGAAAAATTGGATTAGCCTGATTTTTGCCACAATTGATATTTCATTCAACGATGTAAGTTTTATTATTTCATTTAATTATTTGATTATAAAGTAAAAGCAGTATTTTCAAACATGCTTCGTTTTCGGATTTTGTCCGTGCATCGATAATCAGCTGCTCTGCTAACTCGCTCCTACGGAGCTCAAACAGAGCGCCGCAGCTGAAATTAGCACAGACAAAATCTCGAAAGCCTTGCAAATCGTTTGAAGAATACTGCATTTATTTTTATAATCCAATAATTGAATGTGAAAGAAACTTACATCTGAATGAAATATGCATGGAACATACACACGAGAGGTTCGTTTTTATTGTGATATTTTGATTGAGTAAGATTAAAAGTGTCTATTAGAAAATCCCATATTCTGAAAATGATAGGCTGGACGACTGAACTTCCAAAGATTTTCGCCTGTACAAAGATTGCAAGCGCATTTATCGCAATCGTCGTACAGGCGGATAAAATCGCATGGAAGCGAAGGTAGTCAGCCGTATTTACAGAATATGGGATTTCTATATAGA
>SVDR01000079.1 GCA_015057755.1 Lachnoclostridium sp. | reverse complement strand
ATCAAAAATACCCATAATATACCTCCTGGTTTATCTCACTTCGATACCGGTCATGTAGTTGACGCCGTATTGTTCAAGAATAACGGTCTTTGCAAAAAAGTTATCTTCGCTAAGGTAGGAATAATCTGTGATCTTAGCCGTTGCTGTTCGGAAATCGGAAACGATAATATGCAGCCATTTTCCATCATCATAAACATCAACAGACGGATAGCCTAAGGCAACGGTATCGTCCATGAGAACAAACTGGTCGCCGGCCTCGTTGTAGGTCTTGATATAGAAGCGGTTCTGATCATCCCAGCCATACCAGCCGTCAGCGCTTGGTGTTGCAGAAGTCCAGATTTCCAGTTCCCACTCCTGATTATCGAACCAGAATGTTGCGGAATTATAATGAGAGAGTCCCTCAGGCGGATCAGTAACCGGAACAGCTATCACATCAAGATAAGACTGATAACCGTCTTCTGTAATGACCGGATCAGAGGAGTAAGAGCCACTGTCATCCGTATCTTCTTTAGGTAAAAGTTCAGCTTTGGGTTTCAGCTTGCCGGCTTCTACTGTGGGGCGAAGCGGATTGATTTCTCCCTTTTTCTTTCCGACAATTGCTCTCGAAGCATCTGGCTCAACCTCGACTGCCTCTGTCTCAAATGCGACAATATCCGCTGCCGGCGTCGATTCGGTCACAGTAGCCGCAGTCGTTTCCAGTGGTTTGGATGTCTCAAGTGGATTGCAGGCGTTTAACATCATGCCCGCTACCACAAATAAAACAGCAGTTCTTTTTTTCATACTATCAACCTCCCAACAGACTGCTTAAATCCGGCAGTTCAGTCATATGATCAATCGTAACGGTCCCTTCGTAGTAGGAGAAACTGAGATAATACTTACCGTTGGTTCCCCACCATCCATTCATGTCGAGCATATCTTTCTCATACATTCCGATATCATAAAAGTCTTTGAATTCGTAACCGTTCTTCTTTAATGTTTCGATGTATTCTTTCATGGTTTCCAGAGAAGTTCCAGAAATCTCTGTGCGGTAAGTCTCCACGGCCTTCATCGTTCCGTCCGGGTAGTCCGGGAGAGAAGACGGCCAGCCGTCGGCCTTTTCGGAAGCTTCTGCGTTGATGGATTCGATCTCGCTTACCAGATCATCGAGGCTTGCGGTGCCTTCGGTTGTTCCGTTGCCGGAATCGTTACTCTCTGCGAGAGAAGCAAGAGCCGCCAGTGCCTCTAGATCAAGACCGCCTTCACCGTCACTACCTCCTCCAGAAAGTGCTGCGAGAGCCGCTAATGCCTGCAGACCTTCGCCTTCGCCGTCTCCGAGTGCACCGAGGATCGCAGCGAGACCTTCACTATTTTCTCCTGCAAAGGATCCGATATCAGAGAGGACACCCTCTGCATCGTCAGAATTTCCGCTGGCAACATTCTCAACGCCTGTGAGAATATCAGCAATCTCTTCCAGATTGAGAGTATCAGCCATCTGGCCGGTCACTGCATGGATATTATCATTGACTTTGTCAACAAATGCCTTGATTTTCAGACCGATAAAAATCATGAAGATCAGGCTGAGTACCATGAAGAATAAGGAAGCTCTTGCGAAGTTTCGCTTCTGAACTTTCTTACAGCCGCCAAACGCCCAGAGAAGAGTTAAAAGCTGTCCGACGATCGGGATACACATCAGGAGCATGATTCCGATAAATCCAAACGTGGAGACTGGTTCATATTTACTGCCTTCCGGAGGCGGAGCATCTGCGGAAGTGTAAGACGGAGCCGCCTGATAGACCGGAGTCTGAACCGGGGCTGGAGCCGGAGTTACTGCTTTGTATGTAGGAGTTGGCTGTTTTGGTGGCTGAACCGGAGTCTGGGGAGCTGCAGGTGTCACGTCTACACGTGCACCGCATGCTGTACAGAAATTGGTATCCGGAGTTAGTTCAGCACCACAGTTTGCACATTTTATCATAATTGTTACCTCCCGAAGTTCTTGTTATAATTTTGCACCACAGGAACCACAGAATTTTGTGCCACGCTCATTCTTCGCGCCACACTGTCCGCAGAATACCGGTTTCTGAGCCGGAGCCTCTGTTGCCGGAGCAGCTGGAGCAGCCGGTGTCGGAGCCGGAGCCGGAACTGTGCGAACCGGAGCAGCTGCTGTCGGAGCCGTGGAAGTAGGTGCAGTAGTCGGACCGCCTGCTGCCTGACCTTTCTGATACATCTCCTTAAAGCTGGTGGAGAAGGTGCAAAGTGTACCATAAAGATCGAATGCGAGAGTAGTGGACGGAGCTACCGACATATAAGCCGCCATCATCTGGCACATGATATAACTGTCAAAGAACGCAAACTTGATTACCCATGCAACTAGACATGCAAGGACGAATGCAGCAAATGCGTTCCATTTTAAAATCTTGAAGATAATTCCAATCGGAACAAATACCGCCAGTGCGATGAGAATCAATCCAATGATAACTTTGATCATGGTGATCGCTGCATTTTTCAGAACAACTTTCCAGTTCTGAACGTAGATTAAAACACCATCAGCGCCGCTCTTGAAAGAGTTCTGGTCCATGTTGTAGAACGTCCAGCCGAGACAGCACTCGTCAACGTAACCGAGCGCGATGTCAACGAAGAATTTTGCAGCGCCCGCGATGGTGTCCATACCAGGAACAAAGTCTAATTTATTGCTTACTTTATCAATCTTACCCTGAATCTGTTTGATTGCGCCGGAAATCAGCTTATCGATGGCAAAGTATGCTGCAGATGTTCCGAAACGCTGAACAACCATGTCCTTACCATAATTAACCTGATTCGCCGGAACCTGACCAGTTTTCATGGTTTCTGCGATTACTGCTACATGACCTGCCTTTACAAGATAACCGAAGCCGTGCATGATCACCCAGTGTACGCCTTTGATGGCTGAGAGCCAGAGGAGAAGGGCAACAAAGATACCACCGTCACTGAACAGCCAGCCGATTCCCATCATGATTGCAAATAAAAGAGCAGATACCAGTACAAGAATACCGCCTAAAACGAATTTCGCGAAACAGAACGGCATTGTTTTGCTAAATAAAGATTTCCCTGTCATAAGAAAATCTCCTTTCTTCTATTTAAATGGTTCAATTCGATGCAATTTATTCAACACGTGTGCCGCACTCGCCACAGAATTTCAGTCCCGGAGCAATTTCTGCGCCGCAGCCGGAGCAGATCTTCGGAACCGGAGCCTGCGGAATCTCTAATTTTGTACCACATTCACCACAGAACTTGGTGTTTCCGGAATTGACCGCACCGCAGCTCGGGCAAATGATTCCTTCCGGAGCAGCCGGAGTCGGTTCGGCAGTCGGAACCGGTGTAGCAGCGGCAGCCTGTGCAGCAGCCTGAGCGGCAGCACGTTCAGCTTCTGCAGCTGCTTTTGCAGCTTCATTTTCCTCTCGAATCTTGTCGATCTCAGCCTGTGCCTCTGCAGCCGCATCGTAGTGCGCCTTTGCAGCATTCAGGAACTCTGTGATAGCCGGATCCATTTCTTCTCCGTTTGCAAATTTTTCATAATAATATGTACCGATCTTCTTTAATTCCTCACCGGCCAGATTTTTCTCGCTGTTCACTTTGGAGTTCAGCTTTCCTGTTTCGATTGTGTCGTTTGCCTTGTCTGTCAGGTTCTGTGCGAATGTGCTTAATTTGTCAAAAAATGCCATAAAATAATCCTCCTTGGAAATTGTAATTTTGTTTGCCTACAAATCTTTGTATTTGATCAGAATCTGCTTTCGGCTGGAAACGCCCAGTTTTTTGTAAATATTTTTACAATGAAAATGGACAGAAGAGTTGGTAATGAAAAGTTCCTTGGCAATCTGATCCTGAGTCTTGTCTGTCAGGAGCTGTGAGAAAACCTCCAGTTCCCGGGCTGAAAGTTTCTTAAGTTCCGGGTGTGTGGTTTGAAGGGATAAAAGCTCCTGCTTTGCAAGCTCCATATATTCAAAAAAACTCAGCCTGTTGTCTTTTTCCACGTTCATTTCCGGCCCCCTTTCATTAAGTAGTAACGTATGATTTGTAGAAA
The DNA here is from genome assembly GCA_015057755.1 of Lachnoclostridium sp. The sequence continues at coordinate 4,757 of SVDR01000079.1, read as the reverse complement.
ATGTCCGATCATGGTAGGTTCCCTACCTGAAATGGTAGTTCTTGCCATTTGCACCGGAGAAGATTGAAAACACGTTGAAAGTGTGGTAAAATAGATAGAAGTTTCAAAAATAATGTGACAACGTATTTTCTTTTCTGTCTTTTATGGCTTAATTATAGAAAAATACTATTTATATGAATATCCCTTGATTAAGGGGTTTTTCAGGAAAACTACCCTGAAAGGCAGATAAAATACTAAAAATAAGGGGAATACCCCAAGTTGAGGGGGGCAATATATGAATTATTCGTTTCTTTTAGATAACCAGAACAAACGAAGAGATTATCCGGTGTGGATGCTGATCTGTTTTGGCATGTTCAATTTTTGGCAGATGGGCTTCATTTATTTCGTGGGTCCGTCATTAAATATTGACGGACGTACTCCGCTTCCGATGGATATGGACAACGTTACGATCCTGATCGTGCTCGCGTATGTGTTTGCGATCGTGTTCATGGCTGTGCTCCCTCAGTATGTGATCTGGGCGTGCAGGATCACGACGGCGGCTACTCTGGTGTCTGCGATCGGTCTGTTTCTTCCATTAGGAGAGGACGCACTCCGCCTGTTGATCTATGCACAGGTATTCGGCTGCTGTTTTATCATTGGTTTTGAATCCTTCATTATGATCAACTATTTTTCGGAAAAAAGTGTGATCACACACCTGACGGTTGCGTATGGAGTTGCGGTGGCGATGATCTCCATGGTTCAGAATGATTTTACTCCGATCGCATTTCCGCAGTTCCGCGTGCTTATCGTGATTGCAGTCGTTATGTTGTTAGTATTTTTCAGTCGAATGCCGACCGGAAAAGAAGTACTTCCTCGCTATGTGACAAAGAATGACGGGATCATGAAACCGAAAAAGCTTTTATTCGGTATCTATACGCTCGTGTTTGTCAGTGCGCTTATGGGAGTATCAGGACCGGCGATCGCCGGTGAGATTCAGCATGGCGTGTTCATCGCTTATGCGGTAGACGCATTGGTCAGCTTGGGAGTTTACCTTTTATATAAGAAAGCCAACATCCATCCGTTCCGCCTGTTCTCCATCTGTATGGGATTAGGCTGTGTCGGCTATTTATTGATGTTTGCGGCAGAGTATGTTCCGATGCTTGGTTATGCGTCTGCGGTACTGATCGGATTTGGTATTTTTTCGTGTCAGATGATCCCGCTTTACGGTATGGTTTTGATGAAGACTTACCCATCCAAATATATTCCTTCTATCATCATCAGTCTGGCTCTCGTAGCGGTTCTCGTGCAGAGCAGCCTGGTGGAGGTGTTCCGAAATACCCCGATGTTGTTATACCTGACCTATGCGATCATCATGGTGATCCTGGTTATCATTTATTTGCAGATTGAACCGTATTTCCTCTACGCATTCCGCAGAAAGATCAAGGCAAGTGCAGCACGCAGGGCAGAGATTGCAACGAATGAAAATGAAGATTTGGCTGTGCCGAATCTGGGTGTCGAGATCGAGGAAGAAGCGAAAAAAACAGAAAACCAGGAAGAACAGCAGGGATCTGCCCCGATGGCAGAAGCTGCAAAAGAAAACGAAGAACAGGAGACAAAAGGTATGCTGCTTGGCGCATTATCCAGAAGAGAGTTAGAAGTGGTTGATCTGATTGCCAGCGGCTACAGTAACAAAGAAATTGCAAATGCGTTATTCATCTCGGCTCACACGGTTAACGACCATACCAAGAAGATTTATCGTAAGTTAAATGTACATAGTCGTCTTGAAGTTGTTGCGTTGGTCAACCAGATGAAGGCGAATGAAAAAGAATAGAGAAAGTGAAAATATGGCGTTATTGGTTCGGACACCGATAACGCCATTTCGTATTGCGTACCATGTAAAAATCATGATATAATAAAAAGAAGTGAAATGAAAATGAATGCATGGAGGGAACGAAATGAATTTGATCGTAGCCGTAGATAAAAACTGGGCAATCGGAAACAAAGGAAATCTCCTCGTGAGAATTCCTGCGGATCAGAAGATGTTCCGCGATGAGACTATGGGCAAGGTGATCGTAATGGGAAGAAAGACACTGGAGAGTCTTCCGGGCGGACAGCCGCTGCACGGCCGCACCAACGTGGTACTTACAAGAAATGAATCTTATACCAAAAAGGGATGCGAAGTATTTCACAGCCTTGAGGAAACATTAGAGTTTTTAAAACAGTTCCCGTCTGAGAATGTGTTCATTATCGGTGGTGAAACCATTTATAAACAGTTCCTTCCGTATTGTGATGTGGCACACGTGACATGGATCGATTATGAATATCTGGCAGACACTCATTTTCCGAACCTGGAAAAAGATCCGGACTGGAAGATGACGGATGTGAGCGATGAGCAGACGTATTTCGATTTATGTTATGAATACCGCCAGTACGAAAGAAAGTAAAGAAAAACGGGATAAATCTTACATTTTTCTTGCTAAGAATATTGATAAGTGATAAACTTAAAGGTAATGAAATGAATTACTTAGGATAGAGTTCATTGATACAGGAGGTTAATTATTATGTATCCGATTTTAAAGGCAGAAAAATTAGCTGCGAATATCTACCTGATGGTAGTAAAAGCTCCGCGAGTTGCAAAAAACTGTCAGCCGGGCGAGTTCATCATCGTAAAGATCGATGAAGTTGGTGAGAGAATCCCGCTTACAATCTGTGATTATGACAGAGAGGAAGGTACTGTTACAATCGTATTCCAGCCGGTTGGAGCATCCACTGAGCGTATGACAAGTTTAAAAGCAGGCGATGCATTCCAGGATTTTGTAGGTCCGTTAGGAAATCCGTCTGAGTTCGTACATGAGGATATCGAGTCCTTAAAGAATAAAAAGATGCTGTTTGTAGCAGGCGGTGTTGGTACAGCTCCGGTTTATCCGCAGGTGAAGTGGCTCCATGAGCACGGCATTGATGCTGATGTTATCGTTGGTGCAAAGACAAAAGACCTTGTTATCCTCGAAGAGGAGATGAAGGCTGTGGCAGGTAATCTCTATGTTACAACAGACGACGGTTCCTACGGAAGAAAAGGTATGGTTACAGAAGTGATCAAGAGCCTTGTAAATGAAGAGGGCAAGAAGTACGATGTCTGCGTAGCAATCGGTCCGATGATCATGATGAAATTCGTATGTCTCCTCACAAAAGAACTGGAGATTCCGACAATCGTAAGCTTGAACCCGATCATGGTAGACGGTACAGGTATGTGCGGTGCATGTCGTGTAACCGTTGGCGGCAAAGTGAAATTTGCATGCGTAGATGGTCCGGAGTTCGATGGACATGCCATCAACTTCGACGAAGCTATGAAACGTCAGCAGATGTACAAGACAGAAGAAGGCCGTGCGATCTTAAAGCTTCGTGAGGGCGACACTCACCACGGCGGATGCGGCAACTGCAACGATTAATTTGGAGGTATCAACATGGACGTAATGAAGAAAGTACCGGTTAGAGAGCAGGATCCGAAGGTTCGTGCTACAAACTTCGAAGAAGTTTGTTATGGTTATAATGAAGAAGAAGCAGTTGCTGAAGCTGGCCGCTGCTTAGGTTGTAAAAATGCAAAGTGCGTAGAGGGATGTCCGGTTAAGATCAATATTCCGGGATTCATTGGCGCAATTAAAGAAAATAATTACGAAGAGGCTGCAAACATTATCGCAAAATCTTCCGCACTTCCGGCTGTTTGCGGCCGTGTATGTCCGCAGGAGAGCCAGTGTGAAGGTAAATGTATCCGCGGCATCAAAGGCGAGGCGATCTCCATCGGTAAGTTAGAGCGTTTCGTTGCTGACTGGTCCAGAGAGAACGGATTCGTTCCGAAGGCAGCAGAAGAGAAGCTTGGCAAGAAGGTTGCTGTGATCGGTTCCGGTCCTGCAGGTCTTACATGTGCAGGCGACCTTGCTAAACTTGGCTATGATGTAACAATTTTCGAAGCTCTTCATGAGCCGGGCGGAGTACTTACATACGGTATTCCGGAGTTCCGTCTTCCGAAGCAGAAAGTTGTACAGCCGGAGATTGAAAACGTACGTAAGCTCGGCGTTAAGATCGAGACAAACGTTATCATTGGTAAATCTGTAACCGTTGACGAGTTAATGGACGAAGAAGGTTTTGAGGCAATCTTCATCGGTTCCGGTGCAGGTCTTCCGAAGTTCATGGGTATCCCGGGCGAGAACGCAAACGGCGTATTCTCCGCGAACGAGTACCTGACAAGAAGCAACCTGATGAAGGCATTCCGTGAAGATTATGACACACCGATCGTTAAGAGCCAGAAAGTTGTAGTAGTAGGCGGCGGTAACGTTGCTATGGACGCTGCAAGAACAGCTCTTCGTCTCGGCGCAGAGGTTCATATCGTTTACAGAAGAAGTGAAGCTGAGCTTCCGGCACGTGTGGAAGAAGTTCACCATGCAAAAGAAGAGGGTATCATCTTTGACCTTCTTACAAACCCGACAGAGATCCTTGTTGATGAAAAGGGCTGGGTAAAAGGCATGAACGTAATTAAGATGGAACTTGGTGAGCCGGATGCATCCGGAAGAAGACGTCCGGTAGAGATCGCAGGTTCCGAGTACACAATTGATTGTGATACTGTTATCATGTCCCTTGGTACATCCCCGAACCCGCTTATTTCCTCCACAACAGGCGGTCTCGAGATCAACAGACACAAATGTATCGTAGCTGACGAGTGCACAGGCCAGACATCCAGAGAAGGCGTATTCGCAGGCGGTGATGCTGTTACAGGTGCTGCGACT
>SVDR01000078.1 GCA_015057755.1 Lachnoclostridium sp. | reverse complement strand
CATACTCTTCCATATGTCTGTATTCTCTGGGCATAACAAAACCTCCTATGGTAGTTCCTTTATTCTACCATAGGAGGCCTTTTTTGTCATTGTCCGTTTTGGCTGGATCAGTTCAACCACGGCGCCTCCTCGGGTATCCTAAGTATCTCTACTTTTCACGCCGCGGTCGCCACGATCGTTCAAGGAGTCGGCCTTACCGACGCAGTAAGCACAAGAAGATAACGCATCAGCGCAAACCCCATCGCGTGAAAAGCCTGTTTGACAGGATCAACGATAAGTAAACCGAAGCCGGGAGCAGTCCTGTCACTCAGACGGAAACTGCTCCCGGCTTTTTCTTTATGAGGTGCTTCCATGTCCAACTGCATCACCGACATCAAAACCATCCACAAATTCCTGAATCTTACCGAAGGAAACTGGCGTAATTCCATCTACATCGAATGCAAACAATGTAAATACCAACCACATGAGGGATGCGGAGATTATCTCTGTGTTCCTGATGAGAACGGTACACCAGTCATGCTTCCGATCTGCGATTGCAAGATCCTCTTTTCACGCTATATTGATCCAAGCGAATGCCTTCTGTGGGTTTCGCATCTTCGTTTTGAGGATGTTTATGCGGCATGGATCAAAGCTCGCCAGTCGGATCCTGACAGATGCCCGTTTATACCTGAAAGAACCGAAAGTACTGAATTATGAAAGGAAAACTATTATGTACACCATCAACAACTTTACCAACAATGACGACATCCGCATTGTCAATCAGCTCGGTGCTTTCACCGTAATCGAATACGTTCGAGATCTCAGTGTGATGCCTTCAGAATCATTACTTGCCTATTACTGCAACGAAATGAATGTCCGCAAACGCCAGGTTATCTGCGATCTCAAGGAAGCCAACATTACTCTGCAGGCCGGTGCAATGCAGTGGACGGTCGGTAATGTCAATGCCACCACCGGAGTCAAAGGTGTCGGCGACCTGCTCGGCAAAGCTCTGCGCGGCAGCGTGACCGGTGAATCTGCCATAAAGCCCGAATATACCGGCGACGGTACTCTTGTACTCGAACCTACATATAAGCACATCCTGCTTGTGGATCTGGATGATTGGAACAGTTCCATCGTGCTTGATGATGGCTTATTCCTCGCGTGTGATGCATCCCTCAAGCATAAAGCTGTGCCCAGATCCAACCTTTCCTCCGCCATCGCCGGTAATGAAGGTCTGTTCAATCTCGGTATCGTTGGACACGGAATTTTGTGTCTGGAGTCCCCCTGTCCCAGGGAAGAACTGGTGGAGATCGAGCTGAAGAATGACGTGCTCAAGGTGGACGGCAATATGGCAATCGCATGGAGCGGCAGTCTGGAGTTCACCGTCGAGCGTTCCGGAAAAACACTGATCGGCTCTGCAGCATCCGGAGAGGGGCTGGTTAACGTCTATCGCGGGACCGGCAATGTACTGCTTGCACCTGTACAATGATATCTTAAAGATATAATGTTATAAATCAACGATCATATACTGATATTATTTTTACATTTCGACGGAAATGCAAATATGTAGTGAGTTGTTACATTATATGGCATATATTAATGTTCATAGAGTGTCGCTATTTTTGCATCATTGATGTGTGCAGACATATAATATTGATACAGAGTGCAGGTATATGGTTGACCAACAATAATGTGAATGCAGAATGAGAGTCGAACAGGGATGATCTTTGTTCGGCTCTTTTATTTGCGTAATCATCACATTTAGGAAGGATGATAAAATGAAGTATAGCGAGTGGTTATTGCACTGGTTAACTAATTATGTGATGCCAAATTATAAAAACAGAACTTATGTCCGATATACCAGTATTGTCACTCAGCATATTATCCCGCAACTAGGCGAATATGAGCTATTCGAACTAACCCCGTTTATTGTACAGCAGTTTGTCACTGAGCTGACAACACATGGTAATCTGAAAACAGGAAAAGGACTGGCAGCGAATACAGTTAATTCAATCATTACAGTGATTCAGCAGTCTATGGAAACAGCGCATCATCTGAAGTTTGTGGATGTATATGAGATGAACAATATCAAGCGTCCCAAGATCGAGGAGAAGCCCGTGGAATGCTTTACTGTCGCCGAGCAGAAAAAGATCGAGCAGGCGGTGCGGGAAGACAGACGGGAAAAGATGCTGGGCGTTCTGATCTGCCTCTATACCGGTCTGCGGATCGGAGAACTCATGGCGCTGGAATGGGATGATATTGATTTTTCAAAGAGAGAACTGCGGGTAACCAAGAGCTGCCATGACGGAAAGGATGAAAATGGAAAGATGTGCCGTATCACCGAAACACCGAAGACAACACATTCAACCCGCGTGATCCCGATTCCGAAGCAGCTTGTTCCCATTCTGCGGGACATGAAAAAAAGAAGTAATTCTCCTCTTGTCATTACTGAGAAAGGCAAAATTCCTTCTGTAAGGGCATATCAGCGTAGCTTTGAACTGCTGCTGTGCAAAATCGGTGTACCGAGACGCTGCTTTCATTCACTTCGTCATACATTCGCAACACGAGCGATCGAGTGCGGTATGGATGTGAAATCGTTGTCAGAGATTCTGGGACATAAAAACTCGAACATCACACTGAATCGGTACGTCCATTCCATGATGGAATACAAGACAAGCATGATGGACAAACTGGGTAAAAATCTCTGACAGCAATACACAATATATGCCACCTAATATCATATTCGCAGATATTTTCTGCTATGTATTGTAGCATATTATGCCCGTAAAATCAAACATACTGCTGATCATTGATGTTTCTTTAATGATTTTTTTCATTTTCGCACATATAGCAGAACAAAATGCAGGTATTTGTTCACCTATTATGATATTAGATGATAATTGGAATGTAGGTATTATCATCTATATATTTCCAGAAACAGAGTAAAGAAGAGGTAGGAATGGTTGAACGCCACCCCAGTATAAAACGAAAATTATTATTAAAACCATATCCTGAGAATCTGATCTTAACCCTAATGCTTGGGAATATGGATGCTTTTGAAGTCACTCCAGATATTCAAGAAGGATTGGAGTATGCCTTATCGGAACTGACAGAAGTTGAACAGGAAGTATTGCTGCTTCGCTTCCAAGGTCACTTAACCTACGAAAAAATCGGTGAAGTAAGAGGCAGATCGAGTCATGGTGCATGTGGGATCGAAAACAACGCCATGCGGAAACTTCGTCACAGTTCACGGCTTGGGTACATCCTGTATGGTAAAGAAGGGTTTGAGGCAAGGAACTGCGTTTTTCACTTTCCTTGGAAGGAGCCACCGCCGGAACCGAAGGAATCAGATTCCAAGATTCTGCTCGTGCCGTTAGAAGAACTGGATTTGTCTATTGGTTCCTTCAACACATTGAGGAGAGCAGGTTATGAGTTTGTGGGTGATATCGTAGATCTCACTTATGAGCAGATATTACAGATAAAAAGACTTTCGAGAAAAAACTGCATGGAAATTGCAGAAAAACTACGGTCGATAGGATTAAAGCACACTGCTTGGAAGGATTATATTTGAAGAAAAGAAGATTCTGACACATTGATGGTCTTATGCAAGTAAATATGGTATCAGCACGCCAACACACAATTCCTGCCGAGAGCAACGTGAAGCTGCAGGCCCGCAACACCGATTTTTCGGTGCATAAAAGTCAAGCTGACTTCCGTTTCAGCCTTGTTTGTAGTATAATGGTGGCGTGAAACTTGATATGGGCATCGATGACAGTATCGGTGCCTTTTTACTGAAAAACGCTTGGAGGATTTACAGATTTACATATGAAACGCATTGGAATGCTAATGATAACCCTGTGCATGATCTGCACAATGTTTATCGGTTGTGAAGAACCGGTTGTTACGGGCATATATCCGCCTATTTCCGCAGATGATTGTGAAGGCATGATGTATGAGGAGGTAACTGCTCAGTTCGAAGCAGCAGGATTTACTGACATCGAATACGAAATCATAGACGATCTCATTACCGGATGGTTAACCAAAGACGGTGAAGTAGAGGAAGTTACACTGGATGGTAATGAGGATTTTGATACCGATGATCTTTTTGATGAAACATCGTCTGTGATCATTTCTTATCATACTTTTCCACAGGATGATGTAACAGAATCAGAGGAGACAGAGCCTCCCGTAATTGAAACACAGTCGCCGGAAACTGAACCAGCGAAGGTTGAGATGCAGGCTCCTGAAACCGAAGCACCAACGCTGGAAACACAACCTCCTGTAGTTGAAACACAGCCATCGGAAACTATGCCTGTTATTGCCGAACCTACAATTCCCGAAAATTCTACCTTCAACATTCACTTTATTGATGTTGGACAGGCGGATGCCGCACTCGTAGAATGCGACGGTCACTATATGCTCATCGACGGCGGCAACAAAGGCGATTCCAGCCTGATATACACTGTACTGAAGAACGCAAAGATTGAGAAACTTGACATCGTTGTTGCTACCCATGCGCACGAGGATCACATTGGTGGTATTCCCGGTGCATACAATTACACAACGGCAGATTTCACTCTTTGTCCTGTAACCGAATTTGATACCGATGCATTTGGTGATTTCAAAAAATATGCCGAGAGCAAAGGCGGTGGGATTACAGTTCCTTGTGTGGGAGATAAGTACTCTCTCGGAAGTGCTTCCATTGAAATCCTCGGAGTCAACAGTACGGATGATGCCAATAGCTGCTCCATCGTGCTGATGATCACATATGGTGAAACAAGCTGCCTATTCACCGGCGATGCAGAGCGTGAAGCTGAACAGGTTATTCTGGACTCCGGCGCAGCCCTCGCCGCAGATGTTCTCAAGGTAGGACATCACGGCAGTGAGAGTTCCACTACATATCCGTTCCTCAGAGAGATCATGCCCAAGTATGCGGTTATCTCTGTGGGAGAAGATAATTCTTATGGTCATCCTACCGATAACACACTCAGCCGTCTGCGCGACGCGGATGTAAAGGTATTCCGTACCGATATGCAGGGGGACATATACTGCACCAGTGACGGTAAAACGGTAACGATGTCTGTGGAACGTAATGCCAATGCGGATACACTGACCAATCCTGTTAAAGTTGTGGAAACCGAACCTGTTCAGACTGAGGCTCTCCAAGACGATCCTGTACCACCTTCAACCGGAACGGATTATGTGTTGAATACCAACACGAAGAAATTCCATTATCCCAGCTGCTCCAGTGTGAAGAAAATGAGTGAGAAGAATAAGTCGTTCTTTACGGGAACTAGAGATGAAGTAATAAACATGGGGTTTGACCCGTGTGGTAATTGCCATCCATAACACGAGGTATATGAAATGAAATGCATAAAGATTATCGGATTTATTTGTGTGTTGATTACTGTAGCTTCAGTAATATTATCCTGTGAGTCATCTGAAACAAAAGATGATAGAACGGAAAAAGTGGAGAAGATTTTGGAACAACTGCGTGAGGTAGACAGCAGCGCAGCTCTGTATTCAACAACAGATTATTATAAACTGGTCTATTCAAACGACGCTGGGGATGAGATCAACTTCTATAATGTAAAAACAGAATATTTTGGCGAAATCCGTGAAGTAGAGGGCGTCCATGTTGATGCGATCCGTTCTGTAATAGATCCAAATATCGCGGAAGACAGTCGTGAACTGAGAATCAATGACAAAGAAGCAATAATTTACACCTACAAAGGGAGAGAGTATCTGTGCTGGACATTGTCTCCCGAAGATAGCTGTGTTATTGAATATGAACCTGGTGTTTTTCCTGATGAGGAAATCATAAAAATGGCTGAAAGTGTTGAGCCAACAAAGGAGGATTAAATATTTACCTACCAAAACCACTGCGTCCACATTGCAGGAATCTCGTTTGTAATCCCGGATGGCTGCGTACTGTACTGGATGCACACCGAGGTAGAGATTGAGGGATTTTCTGCATTGTAACCAGATGGTAAGGTCAAAATTTGCTTGCTACCGAAAACTTACATCCCGAGAACGGAAAACTTGAGTGCTCATGAGCGATTTGATAAGCTGATGACAATGTTCAAGGATGGCACATACACATACCATACGGATATAACTCCTATCCAAAAATACGGTTTGGACGGATATAGTCTGACCTATTCTGGCGAGACATCGCATTATTATGATGAGTATTTCGATCTTTCAGAGATTGTAGATGGTATTTATCAGCTACACATTGGTGTTACTGCTGCAAATGGTGCAACGATGGAGGATGCTTTGCAGCACCCTATAGTACAGAAGTTCTTTGAATCGATTCAACAAGACATAGATTGATTCATTGAATAATGGAACTTTAGTAAATTCCAGCATTATATTAAGGGGCTGTCGCAAGTATAAAAGTTTTGATCCAACTTTTTCAAAAGTTGGCGGGTTTTTAGGGCAGCGCCCTGAATCGAGCTCCGCAGAGCTCGAAACACCCAAGACTTCAGAAAAAGTTCCTCTTTTGGTGCTGTTGACAAAGTAAAGAAACATTCATACCAAGAACACAAAGATATGGTAAACTAGAGAAAACAAACCGAGGTGCTTGATATGATGGATCGAGAAAAAGGAGCACAGCAGAAACTCCTTTGTGTAACAATGGAATCGTTAATGCCGGAGAAGCATTTTCTGCGGGATTTGGATCGACTGGTGGATTTCAGCTTTGTGTACGGCAAGGTGGAATCGCTGTACTCGCATACAGGGCGGCGTTCCGTTGATCCTGTTGTAATCGTAAAAATGATGCTGCTCGGATATCTGTACGGAATAGATTCCGAACGCCGTCTTGAGCAGGAAGTACAGGTCAATATTGCTTTCCGCTGGTTTCTGCGTATTGATCTTGATGAACCCGTGCCGGATCATTCAACATTTTCCCAGCTGCGCCGCCGGAAATTCAACGAAACAACCCTGTTTGAGGACATCTTCACAGAAGTGGTGCGTCTTTGTATCAGCCATGAATTGATCAGCGGCAAACTTTTGCTTACAGATTCCACCCACGTTCGTGCCAACGCCCGAAACGATCTTTACGAAACTGTGACTGTAACAGAAGAACCGACTGACTATATCAAGCGTCTGAATGAGAAAGCGGTACAGGAAGGTTTGCTCAGCGAAGATTACGCAGAGCGAATGACACCCGAAACCAGAGAAATCAAAAGAAGCACGACCGATCCGGAAAGCGGCTGCATGAATCGTCCCGGCAAACCAAGGCTTTCATTATCTGGATCACCAGACCTGTGACAGTGAACACGGACTCATCACGGATGTTTTTGTGACGCCCGGAAATGTCAGCGACTGTTCTGTGCATTCTGAAAGAATACAGCATCAGATCGATAAATTCCAATTTGAAACAGAAGCAATCAGTGCCGACCGTGGCTATGACTGTGCTGAAATCCACGCAGATATGCTTGCAAGAGGGATAAAGACCTATATTGCGAAGAGAAAGTCAAACAGCGGTAAAAACGGATTGTTTTCCGTTGATGATTTTTCATACGATGAAGAGAGCGACACTTTGATATGTCCGCAGGGAGAACACCTGCATTTCAGTTACTACTCTCCCAAGGACGGAGTAAGACACTACAGATGCAAAACGGAGCTCTGTCAGAACTGTCCCTTAAAGAAGAACTGCATAAGTGAGAAGAGCAAGCATCGGATGGTGCATCTTCCGTCGCTGAGAGAGGCATCTGAAAAACAGCACCAGAGCGACGGAACAGAGGCATACAAAGAATCTTTACGGCTGCGGCAGATCTGGTGCGAGGGGAATTTCTCACATCAGAAAGCCAATCACAATCTAAAGCGGATACGCATGAGAGGTTTAGGCAAAGCAACGTTGCATTGCCTTCTTTCGGCGACCGCATTTAACCTGAAACGGATGGTAAGGCTGCTGACACAGCCGCTGCTGTTTCTTGTATATCTGCTTTTTTCTCTTGCAGATATGCTTTATCGCTGTCTTTCTTGGCACTTTGTCAACAGCGCCCTTTTTGGTACTTTTTCTCCTCGCTAAAGGAGAAAAAGTACGAATGAACGGCTTAGAGATAACAATGGAGCTGTTGCATTTCGGAATTTTCTCCTTAGTGCAACAGCCCCTTTTATCTATTTATGGGTAGAAAAACGATGTGAAATATGCTATAATATCGGAAATGACAGAAACGGAGAATTTTATGAGACGTTGTTATGAGCCGGATCGCGAAAGTTTTGAGGCTATAGATCCGATTATATGTAATCGATGTAAGCATAAGAGAGCGGGGATTACTTGCGATGCATTTCCCAATGGTATTCCGATTGATATCATTAGAAATGGAGAACACTTTCTGCCTGTGCCTGGAGATAATGGTATTGCATTTGAAGAAAAAGAGTTTAATGGGATTCTGAAGTGTGGTAACAACAATAAAAGTGAATGAAGCTTGGTGCGGTCATCCATGAGGGTGATCGTATTTTTATGAAAAGTGAAAATGCTTTTTGAAAATGGGAAATGAAGAGGCGGGATGATTTGTTAATATAAGTAAGAGAGGGATAAATATATTATAATATATATCAGAAGTATATAACATGAACTGGAATAAATTATAAGTCATTTGAAAGATGTTTGATCATGAAATCGAGAATTGAAAATGTTTTTAAAAATTTTTAGAAATTTTTGAAAAGTGGGAAATGAAACCGTTATTTGAATTGTTATTATAAGTAAGAGGGGATAAAAGTTCCTTTAATCGAGGGAACAGAATTCACTTTACATACAGATCAGTTCAATCCACAGGAATGAGCCAACTATAAATAAGTCAATAGGAAAAGAAGAAAAAATTCAAGAAAAACTCCAGCGAATCAAGGCATAACAAAACAGACTACCCACAAGTAGTCGAATCTCAATATGAAGATAAAAGAGTG
>SVDR01000077.1 GCA_015057755.1 Lachnoclostridium sp. | reverse complement strand
CCTCTACTTTCTTAACATAAGTTTTAACTTTAGATCTGATAGCTTTGTTTCTAGCAGCCTTAGTCTCAGCAACTAAGATTCTCTTTTTTGCAGATTTGATGTTAGCCAATCTGTGCACCTCCATTATAATTAAAAAATATTCTCTGTTTGTTTTGCATCAAAGTCTGGACACGGACAGTTCAATGTAAACATACTGTTATATTTTAGCGAATAATTCCTTTGATGTCAATACATAATTCTTCTTTTTTTGCCGAAAATTATTAATAAAAATAAGTATCTTTTGAGGAAAATTATGATCGAACATGACAAAAAACGATTTGGAATCCGGACAGATCTTGCACTAGAGGAGCAGGAACGTTTCCGGGAAGACAATGTAGAAATTCAGGGGGTAGAACTTCACGAGTGGGAGCGGGAAAAAGAGGGAATCCGGCTGAGTCAGGTCATTATAAAAAATGAAGAAGGTGCGAAGGCGATGGGAAAGCCGGTGGGACGCTATCTGACGCTGGAAGCACCGGGACTTGCGGAGAAGGACGATGATTTTCACAGAGAAGTAACGCAGACGCTGGCCGAGCAGATTCTGGAACTTTTGAAGCTGCATCATGTGGAGGAGACTTCGATCCTGGTGGTCGGTCTGGGAAATCAGGATGCGACTCCGGATGCGTTAGGATCTAAGGTTTTGGAACATCTGCAGGTCACAAGGCATTTGGCGCTGGAGTATGGAAAAGAATTTTGTGAAAAACACGGGTATCCGGTTCTCAGCGGACTTACGCCCGGAGTCATGGCCCAGACGGGAATGGAGACCGCGGAGATTATCCGAGGTGTTATCAAAGAAACACGGCCGGGAGTTGTGATCGTGGTGGATGCGTTGGCTGCACGCAGCGTGCAGAGGCTTGGAGTTACGATCCAGCTGGCAGATACGGGAATTCATCCCGGTTCCGGAGTGGGAAATCACAGGAATGCACTGACGGAGGAAGCCTTGGGGATTCCTGTTCTTGCACTTGGAGTACCGACTGTGATCGAGATTTCTGAGCCGGAATTTGGTCCGATGTATGTGACACCTCATAATATTGATGAGCGTGTGGAAATGCTCAGCTATACGATTTCGGAAGCGCTCCACGAGGCATTGTTCCGGTGATAGAATCCTTTTCGTCCACATAAACTGTAGGTAACAATGGTCTGTGAGGGCAGAATGAGGCGAAGATGGTCTTATTTCAAATGGGTGCTGCGAAGAAACCGTCCGATCATTCTGGGAATTACAGCTTTGATCGTGGTTGTCAGGATGCTCCTGGGAAATCAGGACGCGGTCGCGGAGAAGATAGAGGGACTTTATTTCAGATATGGAGTACATGCTGCGCACGCGGTAATGGAACGCTGGCTTCCAAATGGTCACAGTGATGATGCGGAGTTTGGCAGTTCCTTGTTCTCAAAACCGGAAGTGCTGAAATATCTGGACCGGCTCCCGGGAAACTATGAACAGGGAGAAGATCCGGCTTATGAAAAAATGCTGGCTGGTGTGTGGGAGGCGGAGATCCGGAGAGAAAATCAGAAAGTGGAAGAACAGATTCAGATCGAAACCTCCGGATCTTCGATCATCCGTGAAAAGTTTGCAGATTATGATTATCTGATGAAGGAATTTTACATCGTTCACCCCACCACAACCGCAGATTCGACCTTGATCAATGCAGAAACATTTTTAAATATGGACCTTTCGATTGAAAAGCAGGGAGATCAGCCTCAGATCCTGATCTACCATACTCATTCGCAGGAGTCGTTTTCGGATTATCCGCAACGGAAAGATGCAACGATCGTTGGAGTCGGAGCATATCTGACTGAGCTGCTGGAAGCGCAGGGATACGGTGTCATTCATGACACAACAGTTTATGATATGAAGGATGGAAAGCTGGACAGAAATCAGGCATATACGTATGCACTGGACGGGATCAGCGGAATCTTACAAGAAAATCCCACCATTGAAGTGGTACTGGATCTGCACCGAGACGGAGTAAATGAGGGAACGCACCTGGTTACGGAAGTGAATGGGAAACAGACGGCCCAGATTATGTTTTTTAACGGAACCTCCCAGACTCCGGACGGCCCGATCGAATATTTGAAGAATCCCAACCGGGAAGCAAACATGGCGTTTAGTTTCCAGATGCAGCTGGAGGCTGCGGACCAGTATCCGGGATTGACACGAAAAATATATTTAAAAGGCCTCCGCTATAACCAGCATGTCCGGGCGAGAACGGCTCTGATCGAAGTCGGAGCCCAGACAAACACGTATGCGGAGGCTTTGAATGCCATGGAACCGCTGGCAGACATTTTGTGCCGGGTTCTTGGCGGAGAGTAGATTAATTCAGTTTTATTTTCTTGTCCCAGCCACTGAACCAATAGTACAGTGTGGTGAGGAGTGCACAGAGCATCCAGCCTGCAGGATAACCGAAGCCGACCAGACTCGGTGTGTAGCAAACCTGTTTTACAATGAACAGGTATACCTGACGGAAGGCTACATAGGAAATCAGCATCAGGATCATCGGTGTTTTAGAGTTTCCCGCACCGCGCAGTGTTCCGGAATATACCTGTGTCGCGCAGCTTGTCACGAAGAAGAAAATATTCTGTCGCAGGAACAGGACGCAATAGTAAGACACATCACTTTCCTGGCTGAACAGTCCCGCAAACTGCGGAGCAAAGATCCAGAGAAGGGCTGCAATACTGACTGCAATTCCGATGGACATGGCAAGGGCTGTATGGGTGCCTTTTTTGGCACGTTCCAGGTTGCCTGCACCGATGTTCTGGCTGGCGAAGGTGGTGATCGCCTGAGCGATGCTCATCATCGGGAGCATGACGAACATATCGATTTTTGAATAAGAACTCCATCCGGCCATGCATCCGG
Organism: Lachnoclostridium sp.; assembly: GCA_015057755.1. The sequence continues at coordinate 6,130 of SVDR01000077.1, read as the reverse complement.
AGCCGAAGCCATTGATGTAAGACTGTACATAAACGTTGGAGAATGAGGTGATCGCCTGCTGGAGACCGGCCGGCATTCCAACGGAGCAGATCTGTCTTACCAACTGCAGATTAATATGAAGATCTTTCCAGACAAATCGGTAATTTTCCTTGCTCTTAGTCAATAAGATCAGAATCAAAATAGAAGAAACAAACTGGGAAATGATCGTCGCGTAAGCAACACCTGCGATACCCATACCGAACGCAATGACGAAGACCAGATCCAGAATAATGTTCATAACGCTGGAAAAGATCAGGAAGTACAACGGACGTTTTGTGTCTCCGACCGCACGCAGGATACCGGAACCCATGTTGTAAAGCAGAAGTCCGGAAACACCGGCGAAATAGATGCGCAGGTATGTGGAGGCTTCCGGCATAACATCTTCCGGAGTGTCCATGAAGCGAAGAAGCCATGGAGCGGCAAAGATTCCGAGGAATGTACAGAGGATACCGCTGATAAATGTCAGAGCCAGCGTCGTCTCGATCGCGGAATGCAGTCTTTCATCGTCGTGGGCACCGAAATACCGGCTGATGATGACAGTTGCACCAAGGGAGAGACCATTAAAAAATGTGATCAGTGTATTGATGACTGGACCGGTAGAGCCGACAGCGGCCAGCGCCTCTTTTCCGACAAAATTACCAACCACCAGGCTGTCAACCGTGTTGTAAAGCTGCTGGAAGATATTTCCCATAAGCAGCGGGATGGAAAATGCAATTAACAGTTTGACGATGGAACCTTCTGTCATATCCATGGTTCTGGATTTTGCAGGTTTTTGACTCATGGGGAATTCCTCCTTTGAATATGATGAGGATCGCCAGAGGAAAGTCCCCTGGCGATCGAACGGACATTATTTTTTGATGGCGCGTTTTTCCCAACCGCTGAATTTGTAAGCGATGGTTGTCAGGACTGCACAGAGGATCCAGCCTGCCGGGTAACCGAAGCCGATGGTGTATGGATTATGTGCAACATTGCTCATGACGAACAGGTATACCTGACGGAAAACCACGTAGGAAGCCAGCATAATATACATCGGGATCTTCGCACTGCCGGCACCGCGCATGGTTCCGGAGAAAATCTGAGTAAGGCAGGTGATCGGAACAACCATAACGCAGAGTCTCATGAACAGAGTTCCGTAGTAGACAACTTCCGGATCACGGTTGAACAGAGAGACGAGCTGCGGCGCAAATGTGTACAGGAAGCATGCCATCACAAAGATCAGCGGGAAGGAGATCTTTAAAGCTGTCTTTACACCGTCTTTGACACGGTCCAGATTCTTGGCACCGATGTTCTGACCTGCGAATGTCGTGATCGCCTGTGCGATACTCTGGAGCGGAAGACCCAGAAAGCTGTCGATTTTCGTAAAACTGCTCCAGCCCGCCATACCTGCGGAGCCGAAACTGTTGATATAGGACTGTACATAAACGTTAGAGAAAGATGTAACTGCCTGCTGGAGACCGACCGGGAATCCGACAGAAAGGATTTCCTTTGTCAGCTGCATATCCACATGCAGGTCTTTCCATACCAGACGATATTTTTCTGTCGTTTTCGTAAGCAGGAGCAATATCAGAATTGCAGATACCATCTGGGCAACGACGGTCGCATAAGCAACACCCGCGATACCAAGTCCGAATACGACTACAAAAAGCAGATCCAGAATGATATTCATAATACTGGAGAAAATCAGGAAGTACAGCGGACGCTTGGTGTCTCCCACGGCACGGAGAATACCGGAACCCATGTTGTAGACCATCAGGCCTGTAATACCTCCGAAATAGATACGCAGATAAACAGACGACTGCGGAAGCACATCGGCTGGAGTATCCATAAACTGCAGTAAGAGCGGAGACAATGCGATGCCGGCAACAGTACAAAGGATGCTGCCCACAAAAGTCAGCGCAATGGTAGTTTCGATCGCGTTGTGCAGAGTCTCATCGTCGTGAGCACCGAAATACCGGCTGATAATGACACTGGCACCGACGGAAATACCGCCGAAAAACATAACCAGAGTGTTGATGATATAAGTGGTGGAACCGACTGCCGCCAGAGCCTCTTTTCCGACAAAGTTGCCGACCACCAGACTGTCCACGGTGTTGTATAGATACTGGAAAATATTTCCGAGAAGGAGCGGGATCGCGAACTGGATCAGCAGCTTCGCAATATTGCCTTCGGTCATATCCAGAGTCTTCGTTTTCTTTGGACTGCTCATAAATAATCCCCCCGAATAAAATAATCTCATTCCTTATAGTTTAATCCTAAATGGAGATAATGTCAAATTTTGTTTGCAGAGAATCTGCCATAAGAGGGCAGGGAAACTGCTTGCATGACTGCTGAAAAAATGATATATTGAAAGATAGATTACAATAGAAGATTTATGATAGAAGAGAGGAACGTAAATGGCAGAGTATTCTCAGGAAAAAATCAGGAATTTTTGTATCATTGCCCATATCGACCATGGCAAATCAACACTGGCAGACCGTATCATTGAGCATACAGGTCTTCTGACCAGCCGCGAAATGCAGTCTCAGGTCCTGGATAATATGGATCTGGAGCGTGAACGTGGTATTACGATCAAGTCCCAGGCGGTTCGTACCGTATACCGCGCGAAGGACGGCGAAGAATATATTTTTAACTTAATTGACACCCCAGGCCACGTAGACTTTAACTACGAGGTTTCCCGAAGCCTTGCAGCTTGTGACGGCGCAATCTTGGTAGTTGATGCGGCTCAGGGTATCGAGGCACAGACACTGGCAAACGTATATCTGGCGTTGGATCACAACCTGGAAGTATTTCCGGTTATCAACAAGATCGATCTTCCGAGTGCAGATCCGGAGCGTGTTGCCAACGAGATCGAGGATGTGATCGGCCTTGAGGCGCACGATGCACCGCAGATCTCCGCGAAAAACGGTATCAATATCGAAGATGTTTTAGAGGCAGTCGTGGAGAAGATCCCGGCTCCGGAAGGTGATCCGGATGCACCGCTTCAGGCGCTGATCTTTGACTCCCTTTACGATCCGTACCGCGGTGTTATTGTATTCTTCCGAGTAAAAGAAGGTACAGTAAAGAAAGGTACTCCGATCAAGATGATGGCGACCGGTGCAACTTATGATGTAGTAGAAGTTGGTACGTTCGGTGCAGGCCAGTTCTTCCCGTGCGATGAACTGTCTGCAGGTATGGTTGGTTATCTGACCGCCAGCATCAAAAATGTAAAAGACACTCGCGTAGGTGATACCATCACAAACCGTCAGAATCCATGCGAGAAACCGCTTCCGGGTTACAAGAAAGTTACCTCCATGGTTTACTGCGGACTTTATCCGGCAGACGGTGCCAAATATCCGGAACTTCGTGATGCTCTTGAGAAATTACAGTTAAACGACGCGTCTCTGTTCTTCGAACCGGAGACTTCTGTAGCCTTAGGTTTTGGTTTCCGCTGCGGTTTCCTTGGTCTTCTCCATCTGGAGATCATTCAGGAGCGTCTGGAGCGTGAGTACAATCTGGATCTCGTAACAACCGCACCGAGCGTAGTTTACCGAATCCACAAAACCAACGGCGATATGATCGAACTGACCAACCCGACCAATATGCCGGATCCGGCTGAGATCGAGTACATGGAAGAGCCGATCGTAACTGCGGAGATCATGGTAACAACCGAGTTCGTTGGTGCGATCATGCAGCTTTGTCAGGAACGCCGAGGAGTTTATCTTGGTATGGAATATATCGAGGGAACAAGAGCATTGCTCAAATATGAGCTTCCGTTAAATGAGATTATTTACGACTTCTTCGATGCACTGAAATCCAGATCCAGAGGTTATGCGTCCTTTGACTATGAGTTAAAGGGATACGACAGATCCGAACTCGTGAAGCTGGATATTCTGATCAATCGTGAAGAAGTGGACGCCCTTTCCTTTATCGTATTCTCCGGCAACGCTTATGAGCGCGGCAGAAGAATGTGCGAGAAGTTAAAAGACGAGATTCCGAGACATCTGTTTGAAATTCCGATCCAGGCAGCAGTTGGCGGAAAGATCATTGCCCGTGAGACGGTTAAGGCTGTTCGTAAGGACGTACTTGCGAAGTGTTACGGCGGCGATATCACTCGTAAGAAGAAACTTCTTGAGAAACAGAAGGAAGGTAAGAAACGTATGCGTCAGGTAGGTAATGTGGAAATTCCGCAGAAGGCCTTCATGAGCGTACTGAAACTGGATGAAGAATGATGATACGAGGGTGCTGTATTTGCAGCACCCTTCTTTTCAATCAAGGAGTGAAACAAATGGAACTATATATTCACATTCCTTTCTGCGTTAGAAAATGTGCTTACTGTGATTTCCTCTCTTTTCCGCAGACGAAAGAAACCATGCAGCGATATGTGGAAAAACTGACGGAGGAGATCCGCTGGGCGGGAAAACAGTATCAAGGCAGAGGTGTTTCTTCTGTTTTTATTGGTGGCGGAACTCCGTCAATATTAGAGGCGGAGCAGATGCTGAGGATCATGCAGGCGATTCATGAATCATTTTATATAGAAGAAACAGCAGAAATTTCCATAGAGGCGAACCCGGGCACGGTAGCTGAAGAGAAGCTGCGTGCATATAGGCAGGCAGGTATCAACCGGATCAGCTTCGGTCTTCAGTCTGCCGACGATGCAGAGTTGAAACTGCTTGGAAGGATTCACACGTACGAAGAATTTTTGGAGAACTTCCGTCTGGCAAGAACTTGCGGATTTGACAATATCAATGTGGATCTGATGTCTGCGCTTCCGGGCCAGACTGTGAATAGCTGGGAGGAGACATTGATCCGTGTGGCTGAACTGGAACCGGAGCATATTTCTGCTTACAGCCTGATCATCGAAGAGGGAACTCCGTTTTACGAGAAGTACGGAGAAGGACGAGGCGAAGGTCTGCTTCCTGATGAAGATTCTGAACGGGAAATGTATCACAGAACGAAAGCGATTTTAAAGGATATGGGATATGATCGCTACGAGATTTCCAATTACGCGAAGTCCGGAAAAGAGTGCAGACATAACGTGGGCTACTGGACCGGAGTTCCGTACCTTGGATTAGGGCTTGGCGCCTCTTCCTATCTAGATGGAAGCCGGTTCTGCAATGACAGTGATCTCGATTCGTATCTGAATGGAGCGCACGGAAGGAGATTCGACGAACAGATCCTCACAGAACGGGATATGCAGGAAGAATACTTTTTTGTGGGGCTTCGTCTGGTGGAAGGCGTGTCGGTAAAGGGCTTCGAAGAACGGTTTGGCGTGACTGTGGAGACCGTTTATCCGGGGCTGATGGAACGGCTGGTTCGGGAAGGCGGAGCAGAATTTGCCGGAAAAGACAAGGACCGCTTTTGTTTGACAGAATTCGGCATGGATGTCAGTAATTACATTATGGCACAGTTTTTACAAGATTAATTTTTGACTAAAAAATTAAATATTTTTCACAAAAAGGGTATCGAATTCAAAAGAAATGTGGTAATATTGTACTAACCGATTTAAAAATAAATTCAGGGGGAGATATTATGGCAAAAGAAATGATTGCGATGCTGCTTGCTGGTGGCCAGGGTTCTCGTCTTTATGCTCTGACACAGAAGTTAGCAAAACCTGCAGTTCCTTTTGGCGGCAAGTATCGTATTATTGACTTCCCGCTTTCAAACTGCGTAAACTCCGGTATCGACACAGTAGGTATTCTCACACAGTACCAGCCGATGGTACTGAACGAGTACATCGGAAACGGACAGCCGTGGGATCTTGACCGTCTCTATGGTGGTGTTCACGTTCTTCCGCCGTACCAGAAAGCTTCCGGTTCTGACTGGTACAAAGGTACAGCGAACGCGATTTACCAGAACATTCCGTTTATCGAGCGCTATGATCCGGAATACGTAATTATTCTTTCCGGTGACCAGATCTGCAAACAGGACTACAGCGATTTCTTACGTTTCCACAAAGAGAAAAATGCTGAATTCTCCGTAGCAGTTATGGAAGTTCCGTGGGAAGAGGCATCTCGTTTCGGCCTTATGGTAGCTGACGAGAACGATAAGATCACTGAGTTCCAGGAGAAACCGAAGAACCCGAAGTCCAACCTGGCTTCCATGGGTATCTATA
>SVDR01000076.1 GCA_015057755.1 Lachnoclostridium sp. | reverse complement strand
TAAATATCCGGTCTGCCAGACAATCTCCCCAGAAAGCGTACAAATCTTTGGCGTCTTCCATTTTCAGTTTTGCCTGCATTTCCAGGCGGTACGGTACTACACCGTCCAATGGTTTTATGATTCCGTAAAATCCGGATAATATGCGCAAATGCTTCTGCACATAGTCGAGTGCTTCGTTGGTAAACACCCCAGGGGCCATGTACTGATACTGGATTCCCTCATAAGCCAGGATCGCAGGCGTCAGGTTCCTGCGCAGATCCATATGGCGGAGACGCTCCACGTTCTGTTCTGCGATCTGGTCATTGCATTTCCAAAGTTTTTTCAACTCTTCATAGGACATGCTCTGCAGTTTTCCACAAAGTTTCTCTGTTTTATCCAGAAAAACAGGCATATCCCTCCAGGGAATGCTGTCTGTATTTCTGTTCATCTTTTTAGCCGGAGATATGATGATCCTCATGCTGCCACCTCAAATATTATAATCCGCTCGCGTGGGTCTTCCCCATCGAACAATGCTCTGCAATCAATCTCGTCCAGAAATGCCAGCTCGTCCACCGTCATCAGATAAGAAATGTACTCGTCCGACGGATAATAGAAAAACAACAGCATTTCTCTCGGTTCTTCATAATAAGACTCCATCACCCGCCCCAGGACACTCCTTAGGATTTCCACGGAAAATGGGTTAAAAAAATAAAAACGGTCTGCCTCGCACGGCACCTGATACGTTTCTGCATTTTCCATTAAAAATGCCGTACGCCCTGCAGACGCTGCGGTTTTCTGGTTCTCCACTGCGGTCTGGTAAATGCGGTCATCGTATTCGATTCCGATGGATCGGCAGCGCGTCTGATACGATAAGAAGAAATCCACGCGACCTTTTCCGCACCCGTAGTCCACGAGTGTATTCTTTTTTCCGATATATCCTGCATTTGCCAGGTTCTCAAGCACTGAGTATGGGGTCGGTTCGTAGGGATAACGATACTGGTCTGCTCTGGAATCGTCGCGCCCGGAAGTCTTGATCCGAAGCAGTTTGTCCCATTTGATCTCGTTGGTGTTCATGGATTCCTCCTTGTGGTTTTCCTATCATTTTCCCACAGTTAGACTCCGGTGTCAACTCTGCCATTGCAGATTTTTAGACGCCTCCCGAATCTTTTCCCCACAGGCTTGAAACTGCTGTTTCTATATAGTAAAATATTATTTACCTCTGATACATTTCATCTTTGAAAGGAGACTGTGTCTGATGAACTGGAATGAATTATTATCCGAAACACGTTTTGTTGAAAATAGAAACGAAGACTGTACGCCGTACCGCAATGATTATGATACCATCATCTGCAGTACATTATTCCGCCGTTTGCAGGACAAAGCCCAGGTATTTCCACTGGACGACGATGATTACGTGAGAACCCGATTGACCCACTCTCTGGAAGTTTCCGCCATTGGCAAGAAGCTTGGCGAATGTGCTTTTGCAAACGTGAAAGAAGCAGGACTTGACCCATGGTTCGACACACACATGGAAAAGGAATTTTCCGATATACTTCTCTGCGCAGGCCTGATCCACGATATCGGAAATCCGCCCTTTGGTCATTTTGGCGAATATGCGATCCGCGAATGGTTCCAGAGGCATCTGGGTGAGATGGAATTAAACGGAAAACCGGTCACAGAAATCCTGTCTGACTGGCAGCTGCAGGACCTTTACAATTTCGAAGGCAATGCACAGTCCATCCGTCTTTTATCCAAGACTCCGTATCTGGGAACCATGCATGGTTTCAACCTCTCTTATCCGGTTCTGGGTGCGATCATGAAATATCCGATTTCTTCTGAGAAACTGGCTCAGGCAAGACATGACGCTGCTTCCGGCCGCGCCTCTTCTCTTCCATATAAGAAAATCGGCTACAACTATTCCGAACGTGAATTGTTTGACACGCTGAATGAAGTGACCGGAATGAACGGACGCAGACATCCTCTCTCCTTCCTCCTGGAAGCTGCTGATGACATCGCGTACCGAACCTCCGACGTCGAAGATTCTATGGTTAAGAAGGTGCTCGGGATTACCCAGATCTTTGAGGGTTTGGAGTTGTATTTGGAGGAAATAAAAGCTTCTGATCTGACACTTTCCAATGAAGTTGCATCCTGTATCCAGAAATTAAAAGACCTTTATCAGAACGAAATTGACAAAAAGACCAGAAAACCGGAGCTCGCAGCCGTACAGCGCTGGAACCAGTACCTGCAAGGAATGATGATCCAGGACGCAGGCAATTCTTTTGCGCGCCATTATGAGGCTATCATGAACGGAGATTTCCGTGGAGATCTGTTTGACGACACATGCTCCGGACATTTGATCCAGGCCATTTCCAGACTCAGCGAAAAGTGGATCTACACCAGTTCTCTGAAGATTAAAACAGAGCTTTATGGCCGCAGAGTCATTGACTCTCTGCTTGGTCAGTTCATGCCGGCGGCTATCAAATATGATACGGATGAGAAAATGACATTTATCGAATGCCGTATCATTGATACCGTATCCGATTTCTATAAATCTATGTACCGCACCGAATCTGCAGGAAAATCAGACGCAGATAAGCTCTATCTGCGCATCTTGATGATCACAGATTTTATCAGCGGTATGACGGACAACTATGCAAAGAGACTGTATCAGGAACTTTTTGCCTGATTTTCAGAACACGAAAGGGTGCCCGACTGATTGAATCCCGGTCAGGGCACCCTGTTTCTTTTACTTTTTCATTTCTGTATACTCTTTTAATGAAGCCAGTGCTTCTCCTCCCATCGGAAGAATGATGATGATATTAAAGATCGTCATGAGGCCGACTCCGATATCGCCAAGATCCCAGACAAATGTGTATTTTGCAAGACCGCCGATAAACAGCATCACCAGCGCCAGTACCTTATATGCCGTCTGCCATTTCATATCGTCACCAAAAAGAAATGCCACGTTTGGTCTCGCATAATACAGGATTCCAAGGAAAGTGGAAAAACTGAACAGCCACAATGCGATTGCAATGAAAATCACGCCGATCTGTCCGAAATGATGACTCATGGCAGTCTGCAGCAGAGCCATTCCACTGAGTCCGTTTAACATTTCTTCCGGAGCCAGAAGCATGAGCATCGCTGTACATGTACAGATTATAATGGTGTCGATCAGAACGCCGAGAGCCTGGAACAGTCCGGATTTAGCCGGGTGGGACACATCCGCCGCTGCCGCTGCACACGGAGCAGAACCGGAGCCCGCTTCATTGGAAAACAGTCCACGTTTTACACCGTTCATAAGGACCGCACCAAAGCCGCCTGCTACCACCTGACGAATGCCAAACGCCTCGTCAATGATTCTCTGAAAGACGCTCGGAAGCAGATCAATGTTCATTCCGATCACCACCACAGTCATCACAAAATAGAATGCCGCCATGATCGGAACCATGATATCAAGTACTTTTACAGTTGCATATTTTCTCAAAACGATCACCGCTGCCAGTGCCACAAAAACTACGGTAGATATCATCGGCGGAACCTGGAACGCATTGTAAAATGCCTCTGATACTGAGTTGCTGACGATCTGGCTGACACCGCACCAGCAGAGGAGGCCGGATAATGCAAATAAAATTGCGATCAGGCTGGTGTTTCTTCCAGTTTTTGCTTTTACAAAATCGCGAATATAAAAAGCCGGACCACCGCGGAATCCTCCGTAAAGCGGATCCTTCTCTCTATGTAACTGCGCAAGTGTCGCTTCGATAAACGCGGTTGATGAACCGATCAGAGCAGTGACCCACATCCAGAACACGGCTCCTGCACCGCCTGCAGAAATTGCGGCAACAACACCGATCAGGTTACCCGTTCCAACGCGAGTGGCAGTTGCCACGATCAATGTCTGCATACCGGATACAGACCCACTCTCCTTTTTATCACTTTCCTTCTCGAGTGCAATACGGATCATCTCCGGAAACATGCGGATTGGAAGGAATTTCGTTCGGATTGTAAAATAGATTCCGGTTGGGATTAACAACAATACCATCAGTGAAAAGCCCGCGGTGTCTCCATTGGGCAGCTGTATCGAAAATAAGTCGCCCCACAAGAGACCGCATACTTTTGAAATAAATGCTGTAAATGATTCTGTCATAATTGTTTTCTCCTTGACTTTATTGCTTTAAAGTATATAATAAATATAAGCATTTGTCTAATTTATGGTTTTTATGTTATTTATTAATATTTTAAATGGAGTCAGTTATGTACTTACGAAATTTACAGACTTTTGTTCAGGTTGCTGAAACCGGCAGTTTTACAGAGGCAGGAGAAACTCTGGGATATTCACAGCCGACGATTTCGTTTCAGATAAAAAAACTGGAACAAGAACTGGGCGTCCAGCTTTTTGAACGCATCGGGCACAACGTCAGTCTGACCATCGACGGACAAAAGGCTCTTGCTTACGCGCAGCAGATCTGTCATCTGTCTCAGGAAATGCTGCAGGCTTCCGAATCTGAAAGCGAGATTCACGGAACCGTACGACTGGCCATGGCAGATTCTCTCTGCAGTCCGTTGATCGTAAATCAGTTTTCAAAATTCCGTTCGAAATACCCGAATATTTCACTTCTGGTGACCACGGCCGGAACCGGAGACTTGTTCCGTATGCTGGACCGCAATGACGCAGATGTGGTCTGCACACTCGATGCACATATTTACAATACATCCTATGTCATTTTGGCTGAGGAAATGGTGGGAGCACACGTGGTCTGCTCCGTAAATCATCCGCTGGCTTCCGAGAAATCGGTTTCCGTACGCGCATTGTTAGACCAGCCGTTTTTGATGACCGAAAAAGGCATGAGCTACCGACGTTTGTTTGATGATTTTCTGGCGCGTCATTCTCTTGAGATTCATCCGATCCTGGAGATGGGAAATGCGGACCTGATCTGCCAACTGGTTGCAGAGAACGCAGGACTCTCATTTCTCCCGGATTATGTTTCGGAAAGTCTGGTACACTCCGGACAAATTGTTCGATTGGAGATTGATGAGTTCGCATGCGAGCTCTGGGGCCAGTTGATTTATCGAAAAGATAAGTGGCTTTCCTCTCCTGTTCAGGCAGTGGTAAAGTATTTCTCGCATCGCGCACCGGGATTTTTACAAGGAAAATAAATGGGAGGTTTTTATATGGACAATTTATTACAGACAGTGAAAGACATGCATTTACAGATTATCGAATGGCGCAGACATTTCCACAAACATGCGGAACTTTCCTTCTGCGAATTCGAGACATCGGATTTTATTGAGAATCAGTTGAAATCTTTTGGTCATGTTGAGGTATCTCGCCCAACTAAGACCGGTGTTATTGGAAAAATCCACGGCAAAAATCCGGGACCGACCATCGCGTTCCGCGCGGATATTGATGCCCTTCCGATGACAGAGATCAATGATCTTCCATATGCATCGGTCAACAAAGGGGCCATGCATTCCTGTGGACATGATGGACATACTGCGATTCTTTTAGGACTGGCGAAAATGGTTTCCGAACGGACTGACATGCTCTGCGGTACCGTTGTCTGCATTTTCCAGCACGCAGAAGAACTTCCGCCGGGAGGCGCTGCAGAACTGGTCGCCGCCGGAGTCATGGACGGTATTGATGAAATCTACGGGCTCCATCTCTCCTCCAACTATCCGACCGGCAAATTCGGTGTCGTAAATGGTGCCCTGACTTCCGCTACAGACAGTTTCGACGTGCGTGTGATCGGTAAAGGTGGACACTCTTCTCTTCCGGAGCAGTGTGTCGATCCAATCGTTATGGCCGCACAGATCGTCCTCGGCCTCCAGAATATCGCTGCACGCCGAATCAGTGCTTACGATACTGCTGTCCTCTCCGTCTGCCAGATCAGCGGAGGCGATGCATACAATATTATTCCGGGCGAAGTGCTGCTCCGCGGTTCTGTGAGAACCTTCTCCAAAGAACTCCGCAACCGGATTCCGGACATGATTTCCGAAATTTCCAACGGAATCGCTGCAAGCATGGGCGGCAGCTGCGAAGTAACCTATACCAGAGGCTATGACTCGGTTATCAATGATGTGGAACTGACTGATGGTGTGAGAGCTGCAATCACTGATTACTTCGGCCCGGATGCCGTTTTGGAAATCAAACCGGTCATGCCTGGAGAAGACTTTTCTGCTTTCACAGAAGCAGGCGGATGCCCAGGTACATTTATCGAGATTGGTACACGCAATCCGGAGAAAGGGACAGACCGGCCGCACCACAATCCGGCCTATCTCATGGATGAAGACGGACTGTACTACGGATTGGGATTATTTGCAGCGATTGTTGAGAAAAAGATGCTGCCGAGAGGATAGAGCAGGTTGCTTAGATAAATATGTATTTAATTGAGTAAACTTATTGACAAAAGTACGCCCGAGAGGAATCGGAATTTATGAACAAACACGTTCGCACTCAAAGAATTGCGTAACGGGACTAAGGCGCTAAAAAACACCGCCTAAGTACCGACGGAATTCTATGGTTTGTTCATAAACACCGATTTCTCTCGGGCTGTGTATTTTCTCAAATAAGCTTACTTCATTAAATCAACATATTTACATGGTTTGATTGTACAGTTTTGGCCGTATATTTCTATGATATGGTGAGTATATTTTGAAAAAAATCCTAGAATAATAGGTGTTTCCGCAAAGGACCATCGAATTACGCCGGCACTTAGGCTCTGTCTTTTAGAGCCTTAGACAATATGTAATGACCTCCGATTTGTAGTTTCGTGGATTTACCTGTATACTATAAATTGAAAAGATAAATAGGTAACAGGGATTACCACATACAAATGGAGGTCATCAAATGAATTATAGCACAGTTTACGTAGGAATGGATGTACATAAAGAAAAATTTTCTCTCTGCTGTTACACAAATGAAAAAGAACAGGCAGAATACTACCAGAAGGTCGATGGCCATTACAGTAAAGTCATCAATTATCTGGAAGCAATGCGTTTCCACTACGGAGACAATGTTACTTTTATATGCGGTTACGAAGCTGGCTGTCTCGGTTTCACGCTTTATCATCAGTTGACTGAGCATAACGTAAAATGTGTCATTCTTGCACCGACAACCATGTTAAGTCCGGCTGGTAAGAAAAAAATAAAAACTGACAAACGTGATGCTGCTCTCATTGCAAGATGTCTGGCTCATCGTGACTATAGTCCTGTCCACATTCCGACCGAACAGGATGAACAGACGAAAGAATATCTCCGCATGAGAGATGATCATAAGCTTGCCCTGAAAAAAGTGAAACAGCAGATATTATCTTTCTGCCTCAGACATAATCACCGCTTTGATGGTACTGCAAGTTACTGGACTCAGGCACACCTGAAATGGCTCAGAGCATTGAAACTGGAAGGGCTGTATCAGGAGATCCTTTCTGAGTATCTCATTACCTACGATCAGCTTACTGAAAAGATCGAGCGTTTTGATCGCCGGATTGAGGAACTGGCTTCTGGTGAGAATTATAAGGAAAATGTCCACAAACTTACCTGCTTTATCGGTGTCAAAACAACGACTGCTCTTGCAGTGCTCACAGAAGTTGGCGATTTTAAACGTTTTTCCACTGCCCGGCATTTTGCATCCTACATTGGTCTTACTCCGGGAGAAGATTCCAGCGGAGAAGGACAGAATCGGCTTGGTATTACAAAAGCAGGAAACCATCATGTCAGGTCCCTGCTTGTTGAAGCTGCCCAGAGTTATGCCCGTGGACAGATTGGTTATAAATCCAGAGCCCTGAGGGAACGCCAACAGGGAAACGATCCTAAGTTCATCGCCTATGCTGATAAAGCAAATGAACGTTTACGACGCCGCTATTACAGGATGGTGCTTCACAATAATAAGAAGACCAATGTAGCCAAGACAGCTATCGCAAGAGAACTTGCGTGTTTTATGTGGGGCATGCTTACCGGAAACATTGCATGAAGTAACACACCGTCCTGTTAATGTCAAGGCCAGGCCGTCTTCGTGGTGCTGCGCAGCCTTGACATTGACACTCCGCTGTGAAGTGGAGCATATCCAAGCCGATGCAAGACGGCTTACGCCGTTTACAACGGCATATCATAATGAAATAACCGAAGGCACCTTGTAAGAGCTTTAGTTTCTTCAAGGTTTGAGCCATCTACGACGGTACTATGTCGGCACAGATATCTGTGATCCACGCGCTTAGACGGTAGGGCTCGCGGCGGACCATTGACCTGTAGGTAAGGAGAGATCCGAATCCACGTATATCAGAGTGGCCAATGCCGGGAACTGATACCCTAAAGCTCTTTCACGATGCCTTTGGAAACAATTAAATAAATCTGTAGTGATTTCTGTCAACTTACTCTTGACAAAAGGTCATTACATATCAGTACCATTAAACCAAATTCCATGTTTTCCTATGTTCTTTCCAGTTTTGTTTGTTACGCACTCTTTCAGAAATTCTTCTGAAGACAATATCCATGTTCTGTCCATCCGCTCTGAATAGAAAACAAAATAAAAGTTGGGTGTAGGCTCATGCACAATAGCAGAAAACAACGCAGCATCTTTTTCTACAACATCTTTTGAGCGCGCTTTAATCTGAATCTCAATGAAAGTTCCATCTGGCTTTCTGATTACACAATCCACTCCACGATCATCTACTAAAGGAGTGTAGCAATCCAAACCTTCCATGAGCATATCTCCGATTATTTTATATTCCATTCTTTTGCCATAACTTGCTGAATGTCTAAAAGAAAACCCCATTGTCAAACTCCTTCCTAAGATCTGCCACCTTGGCATTTCGGACATTTTCTCTGAAAGATATCGGAACCATTTGCTTTATATGTATGTCCACAATGTAAACACTTCATTTGGTAAAACCACTGTCCAAAATCTGTTCCAAGCTCGGATGTCCGTCCCAGATTCTCCTGATTATTTCTATTTACATAACCCTGTTCAGTTGTTTTTATCTTTCTGTCTGCCATAACATATTCTCCAGAATTTTGCTATTATCAAAATTGTTCTCTCAAAAACTACTACGCACTTTTCTAAATATACTCTAAAATTGAATTTCCCTTCAGTGTACCCGACCAAACACTTACAAATCCACTTTCATCTAGAACATAAATAACTCTGCTATTAGGATCAATCACATAAGTGCAATTCATTTCTGGCTTTATACTACATTTTACCTCAACTTCGTAACACACCTTATCCCAGAGCCAACTTGCACATTTACAACTGTATGTGAATGAATTTTCTCCGTCAATCATACTATTAAAATATAATGGAATAATTTCT
>SVDR01000075.1 GCA_015057755.1 Lachnoclostridium sp. | reverse complement strand
CAATGGATGGTCCCGGAATACCGTCACGGTCTCCGATGATTACGACCTTTTTGCCATTCAAAATAGCCATAGCATCAATTCCTCCTTAATTTATTTTTTTGAAAGTTCGTTCTTTCATATAGAATAACACTATATTGTGTTAAACTCAGCTCTTACAGATGTGCCTTAATCATTGCCTCGATATTCTCAACTGTAGCATCGTCTTTTACGCACTCAGCGATCTTCTCACCGTTTTTGTAAATAGCGATAACCGGAAGTCCGAGAATTTTCTGGCCGATAGCCAGACGGCGTGCTTTTGTTGTGTTTAAAGCTGTGAACTTAATGTCCTTGCCATATGTATCTTCCATAGCATGTACATGCGGCATAAGTGCCTGGCACGGAACACATCCGTCACCATAGAAGTCAACAAGGATTGTACCTTCTGCTTCTAATACTTCAGCAGCAAAAGTCTCTTTTGTTAATTCGATCATAATTAAGACATCCTTTCTATCATGAATTTGTAACTGCTCAGTGATCTGTCAGCTACACGTTCAGCATGCTCCGCACATATCGGATTATAATTCTTTTATTACGAAAATTCAGAATCTACGCTTCATGCTCAGCGCAGTATTTTTCAGCCTGCATAGCAGCGATCGCGCCGTCTGCAGCAGCTGTAACTACCTGACGAAGGCTCTTGACACGGATATCACCAGCGGCAAATACACCCGGAATGTTTGTGTGCATATTGTCGTCTGTCTTGATATAGCCGTTTTCCATGTCAAGCATATCAACGAAGAGTTCGCTTCTCGGATTGTATCCGATAAAGCCGAAGAGACCGAAGAGACCGTCTTCTTCATCTGCGTCGATTCTTGTAAGCTCGCCTGTTTTTACATTCTTAACAGTCATACCGTCAAGAATGCCGTCACCGTGGAGCTCTTCTACAACTGTATCCCATAAGAAATCGATCTTCGGATTCTTGAATGCTTTCTCCTGAATGGATTTCGCAGCACGAAGCTCGTTTCTTCTGTGAATGATTGTAACTTTTCTTGCAAATTTTGTAAGGTACATAGCTTCTTCAACAGCAGAATCACCGCCACCAACTACGTATACTTCAAAATCCTCAAAGAAGTTCGCATCACAGGTTGCGCAGAAGGAAACACCTTTGCCCATAAATTCGCCTTCTCTCTTACATCCGATCGGACGCGGGAAAGCACCTGTTGCGATAATTACAGTTTTCGCTTTGTAAGTGTCCTTGTTTCCGTAAAGAACTTTTACCGGACCCTCAAGCTCAACTTTTGTGATTGTGTCGTTGGCACGCTCTGCACCGAATTTTTCAGCCTGAGCTGTCATTCTTGCGATCAGAGACGGGCCGCTCTCACCCTCGACAATCTGTCCCGGGTAGTTTTCAATTTCATCTGTGATAGCGATCTGGCCGCCATCTTTCGCCTTCTCAATGATGAGAGTTGAGAGGCGGTATCTGCCTGCGTACAGACCTGCAGCTAAACCAGCCGGGCCGGCACCCAGAATAATCACGTCATAGATTTTCTCCATGAGTTTATCTCCTTATCCGGGAATCTCATCATACACGATGATGAAATTCCCGTTTAATCATATATCAGTCTGAATGACCTGTTATTATTTCCACTCAAATACAGTCTGGTCTTCAACCGGAGTCTGTAATGCTTCCAGAGCTTTTGTTACGATCTTCTTTCTGATTTCCTTCTCTTCCTCATGTGTCAGAGCGGGGTTACCTAACGGATGTGGAATTGCAATGGCAGGAACAATACGGTTTGCACCTACAGTCTGGGAAATCGGAACTACGGTCGCAATATGAACAACCGGAATACCATATGCTTCAATAGCTTTTACCATCGTTGCACCGCAACGTGTACAGGTTCCTCAGGTGGAGGTTAAGATCACTGCATCAACATGGTCATCAACCAGTTTTTTGCCGATCTCTGTCGCATACTTCTTCGCACTTGCTACTGCAGTACCGTTACCAACGGTTGCATAGTAGTACTGATGAAGGCTGCCGATTTTTCCTTCCTCAATGAATTCTTTGATAACGTCAACCGGGAGAACACGGTCAGCGTCAGCGTTAGCGTAAACCGGATCGTAACCGCCGTGAGCTGTCTCATGTGTATCAGCGGTAAGATCTGTGAACATGGAGATGTCGTACTGGCCGTACTTGGAGGCACTGGAGGACTCGATGTGGTCCGGGTTGCCCTTCGGTACGATACCACCGGATGTAACAAGTGCAATTTTAGCCTTGCTCATATCCTTAATAGCCTCACCCGGAGTTACACGGTCGAAGCTCGGCATCTCGTACTCTGTCTCATATTCTTTATCGTTTAATTTCTTAACAAGCATTTCAACTGCTCTCTGTGATCCGCGTTTCTTCTCGAAGAAGTTCTTACGGATGCCGTTCGGAAGATAACCTTCCTCAGCGGATGCACCGATTGCTTCGCCCTTAGCAACTTTGATTGCAAGCGGAGCCATCTTCTTAACTGCATCTCTCATACCTGCAGCGCTGTTCTTTGTGGAGATAATATATACCTCTTTCTTGAACATATCTGCGCCCGGGTTTTCTTTGTACATACCGGTTACTACCGGAATGCCTTCTTTCTTAACAGCAGCAGCTACTGTACCGCAAGCTACGCCGTAACGACCAGCGTTGAATGCCGGTCCGCAGATTACCAGGTCCGGATTCTGGCTCTTGATCATACCCATAACTGTCTCTAACGCAGAATCTACGTTCTCGTTGAAGTAGGAGTCACCACAGATTACTGTAGCAACGATCTCTGCTTCATCAGCAAAATCTTTGCTCTGAGAGAATGCCATACCCGGTCCAACGAAACCTTCGCGAAGTTCCGGCTGGTAATCAGCTTTTTCCTCACCACCAATGTTGGCGAAGAACTGATTGATATAATGAACAACTCTTAACTTTGCCATCATTTCCTCCTAATTATCTGGCACTTAATGTGTTAAAGCCCATTTCGTTTGTAGCGCCTGTGATAACCTGAAGCTCAGCGATGATGGAACCATCAGCCTGAAGGCTGCCGTCGAAACCACCAGCGATGATATCTGCAACTTCCGGATAACCGATTACTTTATCAAGTTTCGGAAGGTGAATAACTTCATTTGCGTTACCACCTGTTACAACAGCGTCAGCTGCTGCATCAGCATCTGCTAAAGACTGGGATGCGCCGTCACGACCAGCGTACTCATCAGTGATGATAACGGTCTTAACACCCTTAGCTTCAATCTTCTTACAGTTCATGATCAGGTCAGTATCCGGGTTACCGAAACCTTCCTGAGATACGATCGCGCCGTCAAGTCCAAGCCAGTCGCAAAGTTTTGCAGACCAGTCAGAAGAACGCATCTTATCAGCCAGATATACGTTTTCGTTTGTGATGATAACACCAACGAAGTTTAAGGTCTTACCGTGCTGAGCAAACAGGTCTTTGATAACCGGGTTGTTCAGATGATGGTATGTTGTGTTCTTATCGCAGGCAGATACACAGTTACCGCTGAGAATCGCGCCGTCCATGATCTCTGTCGGCATAATGATTGTTGTCAGGGACTGTTTTGCATCTACACCGTATACGTATGTATCGTGTAAAAGACCCTGGCTCTGTAACATAAGAACATAAGCAACTCTCGGCAGATCCGGCCATCTCTGAAGGCCTTCTTTTACATTTACTGTCTCGTAAGTTTCAATCTCTTCTGCCTCGATATCCTTAGCAAGCTTACCAACGTAGTCAGCAGCCTTTAAGCCTGCAAGGCGAACTGCTTTCTCGTGTGCATGCTTAGCAAGACCCTCAACCGGCTCACAAACAACTACAAGGTTGTTGAGCTGAGAGAACGGAGAGTATTTTGCACCCTCTCCTGTCATGTCGATAATGCCTTCCTGGAAGCCGACGATCTTACCGGTTGTTACGATAGCGCTGCCGCGAAGTACATTTGTACGGCCGCTTCCTACCGGAGCAACTTTAGAGATCACACCCGGGAACATAGCACCTTCGCCGCTCACTTTTACGCGAGGCTCAATAACGTCTTTTACCGGCATGATACGAACGCTCTCGCCTGGTCTTGCGATATCAAGCTCAACGGACTGTAAGGACTCGTCCTCGAGAATAAGGGCTTTCAACTCATCGGCATTCACGTAGATTGTTCCGTTTTCAACTTTGGACTCCGGTCCAAACTGAATGTCGCTAATCGGAATGATTCCTAATTCGAGTTTCATTGTTAACGTTTCCCCCGCTTTCTAAAAAACTACAAAATCCTTTGTATCGCTCCCTCTATCAGAGAAAGATCCACAATCCGGAAATCCTCCAGAAGATGCTCCGGCCAATCCGGAGTCTTCCGGATCGACTGAAACTTTCTGCACGCAGAAATTGCATTTTCAATCGTAATTTCCTGACTGTAAAATTCCTCCTGATCCAACGGATGGTTGGAAATCATAATCGATTTAAAAGGAGTCTGGTTTGGTTTTAAGCTGCCTGTCATCGGATGTGTTTCTAATTTCCAGCCCAAATGAAGATAATCTCTCACTTTCAGAAGCACATCAAGGTAACTTCCATCTTCCAGATATTCCATTTTGATCTGGGCCCCGTATTTTCCCAGACAGAGCTGATTATTTGTCACGATCAGATACATGCTGCTCACCCCATTTATTGATTCAGGTCCCGCCTGTTTCAATCTGAAATTGTATTAATTTTTCAAATTGGACATACTACCACTTATATTTTTTATCTATACTAAATGTAGCATATTTTCCACAAAAAATAAAGATAATTGACACAAATTTTGTAGTTTTTTACAATAGACTCCAAGGCTTAAAATTATACTTTTTCCTTAATTTTTACGCTATTTTCTGAATATTTTATTACTTCTATTGATTCTAATTCACATATTTGGTACATTAAAGTTACAACAAAATGATTTTGCCGGGAGGAGGAATATTATGAAAAAACGTATATCTGTTTGTTTAGTCATTTTGCTGGCAATCGCACTTTTAACGGCTTGTGGAGGCGCTTCGAAAGACAGTGCCGTTGTCGCTGCAACAACGGCTGCCGCCATGGATTACGGTTATGCAGTCGAAGAAACCGCTTCTGCGTATGCGCCTGGATCCGTTCATGTGGAAGAAGCAAAATCAACTTCCGGATCATCCGGAGCCTTAGGCGGTGCAAATACAGTGACGCCAACTGTTAATAGCAGCCGTAAACTCATCCGCACTGTACACTTAGATGTAGAAACTTATGACTTCGAAGGCTTAATGACAAAGCTTGAAGAACACATTACTGCTCTGGCCGGTTACGTGGAACAGTCTGATATTTCCGGAAACAGCATGCAAAACAACTATTCCAGAAGGCGTGCTTATATGACAGTTCGTATCCCGAGCACTAATCTGGACCAGTTTATCTCCTCTGTAGAGGCTGACGGAAACGTAACCAATAAGTCAGAGTCCACCAACGATGTAACACTCCAGTACAGCGACCTGGAAAGCCGGAAGAAATCACTGACCATTGAACAGGACAGAATCTGGGCTCTTCTGGAAAAAGCAGACACCCTGGAATCCGTCATTGCTTTGGAAGAACGCCTTTCTGAGATCCGCTATGAACTGGAATCCATGGAGTCCAGACTTCGACTTTACGATAATCAGGTGGAATACAGCACCGTTCATGTCAATGTGGAGGAAGTAAAAATCTACACTCCGACTGCTCCTCTTACTTTCGGTGAACGAATCGCCAACGGTTTTAATGAGAACGTGGAAAACATGAAAGATTTTGCGACGGATCTCGCAGTTCTCATTATCACATCCATTCCGATCTGGGTTCCGGTATTACTGGTTATACTTATTATCGGCTTTTTTGTTAAGAAAAAGGCTGCGGGACGTCAGGTGAAAAAGAACCTTATGAAGTTCCCGTTTAAACAGAGTCAACCAGATCAGTCCGATTCTGACAATCCGTAAGCACACAAAAGCCCGACTTTCCAAAAAAGAAGTCGGGCTTTTTCAATGCCTGATCTTTATAAAATTTCAATAAATGCTGCGATTCTTGTCTCAATCTGGCCACTGTCAGCAGTAGAATAATCTGTTTCCAATTTTAAATATGGGACTCCCAGTTCTTCTACCATCTCTCTAGTCTTATAAGATTCCACATTGAATGTATGACAAGCCTGTAAAACAACCTCTATAACACCATCCACTTTATACTTTTCGATCATTTTCTTGGTGTTTTCCAATCTTCCTTCGTTTGTTGTCATCACAGAGCAGTTGATCGTAAGATACGTGTCAGAAATTGCGCGTAAAATGTCGTCGGCATTTTCATCGATCAGTTTGCTTCTGGTTCTCTCTCCGCTGCAGTCGTCGAGACATACGATCACGCCTCCGTTATGTTCCACTACCATACCGATCTTCTGGATCACACCTCCGGTCGGACATCCTGTGATCAGGATTCTCTTGGCTGATTTCGGAACCGGTCGTTCACCAGCCTCATAAGCAGTTCTAACACGCTCTACCAATGCTTTTACATTTGATGTCTGCTGCTCAAGATCAAAGGTGAATGTACCCTTTTGAAGCTCCAGCATCATTTCTGTTCCATACATCGCCGGCGGAACATTTTCCTGTAGATGATACATCTCAAGCACTGCTTTTCGAAGTTCATTTCTCCTTCTCACTGCATTTCTGAGGTCTTCATCCGCAATCGTCACATCAAACTTTTCCTCAAGTTTTTCTTTCAGAAGCTTTACTTCTTCATACCAGATATCATTGGCATAAGAACGGCCCTGTCCCTGAGGAAGCTGCATCACATACGTTTCTTTCAGATCATTTAACAGCTCATACATCTTCTTTTTTCCATCACAGGTCGTCTCTCCGATAATGATATCCGAAAAATAAGTGTATGGACATTTCTGTGTCAATGCAAATCCATAGGTACCCTTGATCAGCGGACAGAGGTTCTTTGGAAGAACCGTCTCTGCGTCCGGAATGGTTTCATTGCTGGTTCCACAAAGTCCTACTGCAGCGATTCCACCAGCATCCAGCAATTCCTGCGGTGTATAGGAACAAAGGCACCCTGCCAGTTTTCCCCCATTCTCTTTAAACTCTTTGGCTGCAAGAAAGCCCATTTTTCTCGCATCGACAAATTCATCAAATAAACTTGGCAAATCATGTTTTCCCATAAATATATTTAACCCTCATTTCTTAGTCTTCAGCCATGATCGCAGCACCGATCGCGCCGGCAAATCTGCCCATTGCACAACTCTCGACACTGGCACCGAGTGTCTTTGAGAGACGCTCGATAATATAAGAATCCTCGCAAAGACCACCTGTCAGGAAATATTGTTCTCCCGGAACCTGATTGATCAATGAAACCACCTTATTTACTACAGACTCAATCACTCCGTTCGCTATATCCTCGCGAGGCGTTCCTTTTCCGATCAGACTGATCACCTCGGATTCCGCAAATACCGTACACATAGAACTTATGGTGATCGGGTTTCCTTTGGCAGCCATTTCCGACAATTCTTTCTGAGTTAACCCAAGACGGTTGGTCATGATCTCCAGAAATTTTCCCGTTCCGGCGGAACATTTATCATTCATAACGAACTTCATAACTCTGCCATTTTTCAGGTAAATTCCTTTTGTATCCTGACCGCCGATATCGATCACTGTACCATTTTTACCAAACAGATACCATGCGCCTTTGCCATGACATGTGATTTCAGTAACCGTGCGGTCTGCATATGGCACAGAAATCCGTCCATACCCCGTCGCAATATATTGCGCATTCTCTTTTGTAATACCATCCTGACTCAGTTTCTCATAAATCTCATCGGCCGTCTGTCTACTGCTGAATCCGGTATTCATTAAAATTGTCTTTACCAGCTTTCCATCTGACAGAACTGCGGCTTTTGCTGCCGTTGACCCAATATCGATTCCCACCTGATACATAGACTCAAATATCCTTTACTGTTTAATGATCTTATCTGCCTGGTTCAGCTTTTCTACAATTGTATACATATTGGTAACACTGCCCACTGCAAGCTTATCTTTTAATCCATAATAATCAAGACATGTACCACAAGTTAAGATCTCAACACCCTGAGCTTCCATACTCTTTAAATCTTCTAAAGACGGACTTTCCTCTGTTGTGATCGTTGCACCGCCGTTGTAGAAAAGAATGGTCTGCGGAAGTTCATCCAACTGAGACAGCGCATAAATAAAACCTTTCATAAGAACTTTTCCCAGTTCTTCATTTCCATGTCCCATTTGACTGGACGCGATCGCAACTACAGTATTTTTTCTTCTATCCGGAATACAGGTCGGACATTCTTCTACAACCTCAATTCCCGCTTCGACTGCTCCATCAATCTCCATTGTGACAATGAACAGTGTATCATTCTTCTTCTCAGCATATGTTTTCAGATTCTTGCTGTTCGCAAGCTTTGTCAGATTCTGAACTGCAATCTCATTATCTACATGAATCTCAAGAATCCCCGCTTCTTTCATTGTTTTTAAAGCTTTTGTCGCCTTTACTACCGGAATCGGACACTGGTCACCAACTGCATTTATCACGATTTTTTCCATATGGAACCTCCTGAAAATAATTAAATCTACTGATTTCTATTTTAACGTGGCTCTCGGCTTAACGTCAAACACCTTGTCAATGTATAGTTTTTTTCAATATTCGCTCATCATTTAAAGCTTTTATCTATTCAGTTGATATTTTTTAGTGACGATGTTATGATAATTGCAAAGAACGTAACAGGAGGTAATGTTATGGCAAAAGAACTGCCCCTTACTCAAATGGTAACCGCTGCAGGCTGAGCGGCGAAACTGGGACCGGGTGTCCTTACAGAAATTCTTGAAAATCTCCCTAATGTCGCAAATCCAAATCTGCTGGTTGGTTTTGATACCAGCGATGACGCTTGTGTATATAAAATTACAGATGAAATCGCTGCGATCCATACGGTTGACTTCTTCACTCCTGTCGTAGACGATCCGTACATGTTTGGACAGGTCGCTGCTGCCAATGCTTTGAGCGATGTCTATGCGATGGGCGGAAAACCGGCTGTGGCGATGAATCTCCTCTGCGTTCCAAACTGCTTATCCAAGGAAACGATCCGCCAGATATTAAAAGGCGGACATGATAAATGTGTTGAGGCCGGATGCACAGTTGCTGGCGGTCATACAATCCAGGATCCGGAACCAAAATACGGACTCTGTGTAACCGGTTATGTACATCCGTATAGAATCTTAAAAAATGTCGGTGCTGTTCCTGGTGATCTTCTTGTCCTCACAAAACCGATCGGAACCGGAGTTCTTACCACTGCAGCAAAGGCAGATATTGTTGAATCTGCCGACTATGAAGCTATGATACAGTGCATGGCAACTCTCAATGCGAAGGCTGCTGCAATCGTCAATCAGTTTGATTCTGTTCATGCATGTACAGACATCACAGGCTTTGGTCTCTTGGGGCATGCCTTTGAAATGGCAGAAGGAAGTGACGCTTCCCTGAAACTTTTCAGCACAAAGATTCCGCTCTTAAATGGAGCGAAGGAACTCGCTACTATGGGTCTGATCCCAGCCGGAGCTTATCGAAACATGGCTTACGTCAAACCGCATGTAGAAATCCTTGAAAGCGCTGAAGAATGTCTTGTTGACCTCATCTCTGATCCACAGACTTCCGGCGGTCTGTTTATTTCTCTTCCGGCCGATGATGCCCTTACACTGGTTCGTCTGTTACAGGAAGACGGTATTACTGCAGCGATCATTGGCGAGGCAATTCCTAAACAGGAAAAAGATTTGATCATTGAATAAATACAGAAAAGACCCGCACCGGATCATTGCCGATGCGGGTCATATATGTTTAGTCTTCGTGCTCGACAAGCACTTTACATTCATCATTGGTGCCGGACTCGAAAAGCTTGATAAACATCTTCTGGATCTC
>SVDR01000074.1 GCA_015057755.1 Lachnoclostridium sp. | reverse complement strand
ATGAATGGCATTTGGAACAGATTTCTACGTGAATGTCTTTCTTAGTAGAACCAGTTACAAATTCATTACCGCAGTTGCAAACAACTTTAGCCTGATAGTAATTTGGGTGGATTCCCTCTCTCATGATGTTTACCTCACTATTATTTTAGTACATGACTGACAGTCACGCCTTCTATTCTCCTGTTTTATATGCTCTCATATAAACAGCTTAGTCAGTATAGCATAGAATATTTTTGATTGCAAGTATTTTTTCTTGTACTTACAAGGTTTTTTAAAGGTTTCTTCCTCCGGACAGCACTCGCCAGACAAACGGCAGCCATCTGGACAGGAATCGTGCCAGAAGATAAGAGACGATCAGAACAAGCACAGGGATTGTAAAATAAATTCCGAGTGCTGCCCCTGACAAAAATGTCTGCGGGAGCATTTCCATATCAACTGCCTTCGCAAGAAGGATCGCTGTTCCTTTATTTACAAAACGGACAATGATAAAATGAACCGCATACAGAAACAGACTTTGTCTCATCCACGGTTTGGTCTGCGGAAGTTCTGCCGCGGAAGTCATCAGAAACAGGCTGACCGGAACCAGTGTCCGATAAGTGATCGTCCAGAGCACGCAAGCTCCCGGAGTTTTCATCATTCCATAACTGTAGACCGCCGGGATCAGCAAAGTGACACCTGCCATAACCCGGTCTCTGGTTCCCTTTGATTCCAGCCAGGTTCTCAGATGAACGGCTGCGTATGCTGCCAGTGAAAAATAAAACAGTGCATCCGTATTCAGGTATCCGACTCCGAATCCTTGATACAGGGCCGTAACCAATGCTGCCAGATAGCACATTCCGATCACTTTTTGTTTTATCAGCGCATAGATGACCGGTGCCAGGATCAGCAGCAGGATCAGCTGAAACAGATACCAGAAGATAGGCGCGTAGCTGTAATGCAGGATCGCATTTGCCATCTCTTCTATATTAAATGGAATCGTTTCTTTGCCAACGACACGCTCCACCAGCGGAAGCCTTGTCGCAGTCACATAACCGAGATAATACAAGAAATTCCAAACCGTATACGGAACAACCACACTAAAAAAACGGCTCTTCCATTTTTCTGCCAGCTTCTTCAGTTCGAAATTTCGGAAAAACAAATAGGAAGACAGCATGAAAAAGCCCGGAACCGCAATCTGCCCAACACCCACGGACCAGAATGTCTCAATTTGAGCCGCACGATCCCAGGCGGGTCCCCACTGGGTGCCCGCGAACAATTCTACATTATAAGAATGTACCCAGATAACCAGAATGCTGAAGATAAACATCAGCCATGAAATCTGGTTGCGGAATCGTTTATTTTCCATGGAATATCTCCCATTGTATTCATTTTCTCAAACTCTGTTACAGCTGCTCTGCCAGAGTCTTTCTCTTTTCCCATTTTCCGGACAGGAAGTAGATAAGTCCCGGAATCGCACAGCCGTACGGTGCAAGACCGTAACCAAGAACAAAGCCGTAGAAACCAAAATCAAGAACAATACCAAGCAGCCAGCTGAGACCGATTCGAAGGATCACACCGTCCAGTAAGGAAAGAACAAAGCCAAGCTTCGCATTTCCGATACCCTGAATGAATGCAAAAGTTCCACGCATGATAATAAATGCCGGGAACATCCAGAGGATTGCGGAAATGAAAGTTCCGGATAACGCATGAACTGCCGGGTCATCGGAGAACAGCATAAACATCTGCTTACCAAATACGATATAAAGGATCATACAGGTTATCGTGAAGACGGAAGCAAAGATCCATGCAGAGTGAACGACCTGTTTGCTTCGTTGGATCTCACCTGCCGCAATATTCTGGCTGATCATCGGCAGCGCTGCCATCTGGATACCCTGAGCAATCTTATTGATGATATCGTCGATCTTACATCCGACACCGAAGGTTGCGGAAGCTACTACACCAATGCTGTTGATCATGGAATTCACATACAGCATAGAAATATTGATACAGCCGGACTGGAGCGCCATCGGAGTTCCAAGGCTGGCGATCAAACTTACATACTTCTTCTTAGGATAATAACTGCTCCACTTAAAGTCAAATCCAAACGCCTCTTTATTCTTATATAAATAGCAAAGAGAGAATACGAAGGATACGGCCTGACCAATGATCGTCGCCCATGCTGCACCGGCTACTTCCATACCCATGTAGCCTGTAAACAGAATATCCAGCACCAGATTGATTACCGATGCAAGACAAATAAAGATAAACGGACGTTTGGAATCACCCATTCCACGCAGAACCGCAGATACCATGTTATATCCGGCGGTAAATACCAAACCTGCACCACAGATGATCATATAGTCTGCCGAATAATCCAAGGATTCCATCGGAATATTCATGATCTCCTGGATCGGTCTCAGGAACAGCAGTACAATTGCCGAAAAGACAAGACCCATGCTGAGAATTACCGTAAACAATGTTCCGATAATGTCATTGACTTCTCTCTTCTTTCCCGCACCAAGAGCCTGAGAAACAAGAATCTGTCCCGCATTTGCAAATCCCAGACACACCATCGTTGCGAAGTTCAGGATCAGACTGCTCTGGGAAACGGCTGAAATTCCGGCCGTTCCGACATAACGACCAACAATAACCATATCCACAGTACTGTACAATACCTGCAGACCGTTGGAGGCCATAAACGGAAGCATGAACCAGAACATCTGCTTCGGAATGCTTCCCTTGGTAAAATCTTTTGCTAATTTTTTCTCACTCATGTTTTTCTCCTATGTTTTCATGCAGTGTTTCCTTGTCTGCGATGACGCAAACTCATTTAAATTATACAAAATCTGCCATTTGATTGCAAGAGAATCCCTCATTGATTTGTATATGCTCCATCCCACACAATCTTCCGATACCCCTTCACATCCGTGGCTCCTTCTGTGGAAATGCATAGAATTTTGGACTGTTCGTTCAATCCCAGCGCTTCCCTCAAATCTTTTAAATCCGCATCCATCAGCACGGAGGCCAAAAATCCCAATGTGGCAGCTCCGCTCTCTCCGGAAATCACGCGCGGATCATTTCCTGCCGGATTTCCGAGAATACGCATTCCGCGAGCTGCGTATTGGTCCGACATGGAGACAAATGCATCTGCTCTCGACTTCAGTACCTCCCAGCCAATTGTGCACGGTTCTCCGCAGCATAACCCTGCCATGATAGAATCCAGATCACCATCTACGATGTGGAGCTGTCCGTCATTCGCTGCCGCAGTCCGATAAATGCAGTCTGCTTTATCCGGCTCCACGATCACAATCCTCGGTCCGATTCCATCATTTTCATCAAAAAAGTCTGCAAAAAATCCGGTCATAGCTCCCGCCATGGCTCCTACACCTGCCTGCAGGAAAATGTGAGTCGGTCGCTCTCCCTTCAACTGCTCAGCAATCTCGCATCCCATGGTAGTATATCCCTGCATGATCCAGGTTGGGATTTCCTCGTAACCTTCCCAGGCTGTATCCTGCACCAGAACCCAGCCATTTTCGTCCGCCAATGCCTTTGCCATGCGAACCGTATCATCATAATTGACGTCTGTGATCCAGGATTCTGCACCAAGCGCACGAATATTTTCCAGACGTTCCCTTGCACTGCCTTTTGGCATCAAAACCACACAGCCCTGCCCAAGACGGTTCGCTGTCCAGGCGATTCCGCGTCCATGGTTTCCGTCAGTTGCTGTAATGAACGTGATCGTGCCCAATTTCTCCTTCACTTCCGGGCTCGTCAGATATTCATAAGTCAGATCCGTAATATCCATTCCCAGCTTTTTCGCCACATAATTTCCAATACAGTAACTTCCTCCAAGCCCTTTAAATGCATTGAGGCCAAAACGATGACTCTCGTCTTTCACATAAATACCCGACACATCCAGTTCTTTTGCTAATGTTTCTAACGAAACCAGCGGTGTCGCTTCATACTCCGGAAAACTCTTATGGAACTTATGGGCCTTTTTAGCCTCAAATTGTCCAAATTGGTGTTCCTTTCCGCTGCCAATCCGACCGATCACTGCCTTCAAATAATCATATTCTATCTGTTTCATGCCAACCCCTCCCATTCCATTTATAGCCCTTTCTTCTATTATAAAAGAATACAAAGGAGTTTTCCACTCTGTCTTTCCATTGACTTCCTCTTTTTTCGCGCGTATACTTACAGAAAGCGAACCTGATTATGCACAGGTTCAGAAACCGAGGTGATCGTTATGTCATTTGATAAAGTAAAACAATTTTTTGAATCTCAGGGAGCAGGCGATAAAGTACTCTGGCTGGAGCACTCCAGCGCAACCGTCGAACTTGCTGCTGAAGCGGTTGGTTGTGAACCGGCTCGTATTGCAAAAACACTTTCTTTCCTTGTTGGAGAACAGCCAATCTTAATCCTGACTGCAGGTGATGTGAAGGTGGACAATAAGAAATATAAAGAATTGTTCCACACAAAAGCCAAAATGATTCCTGGCGCCATCGTAGAGGAACTGATCGGACATGCTCCGGGCGGCGTCTGCCCATTCGTGATCAAAGACGGAATCGATGTATATCTGGACGAATCCCTCAAACGCTTCGACATCGTTTATCCGGCAGCCGGCAGCGGAAACAGCGCCGTACGCCTGACTCTTCCGGAGTTGGAGCATTTTTCCGGAAGCACGAATTGGATTGATGTGTGTAAGGAACGCTAACGGTATTGGCATATAGGTGGATTTTATTTAGTAATAATATAAAGTTCTGATAGAAAATCCCATACTATCTCAAATTAGGCTGACTGCCTTTGCTTCACAGCGTTTTATCCGCCCTTACGACGGACGCGATAAAAACGTTTGCGTCCTCTGTAAGGGCGCAAAACTTGTGAAGCGCAGTCGTTTAGCCAAAGATTTGAGTATAGTATGGGATTTTCTATCAGAACTTTATATTATCCACTAAATAAAATACAAATATTAACCGCAAATCCACGAAAGAACTGGAAATTGATGGTTTGTAAAATACAAGTGGATTTATATTGGTAAATAAATATAGTATCTGATAGAAAAAACCATACATATCTCCAATGATAGGTTGGACGACTGCGCTTCGAAAGATTTTCGACTGTACAAAGGTCGCAAACGCTGTTATCGCGACCGATTACAGTCGGATAAAATCGCATCGAAGTAAAGGTAGTCAACCGTATTTGGAGATAGTATGGTTTTTTCTACAGATATGCTATTTTATTTACTCAATGAAATCCACATTTATTTCTCTAACGCCTTCTTACCTGCCGCAATGGTATCGATAATACTCTCATGCTTCAGGGCACGCGGTTCGAATTTCAGGAAACCGAATACGATATTGGTGATCGTACCTGTACCAAACACACAAATGATCGTTCCAAGACCAACCGGGCTTCCGAGGATGAAACAAACGATCTGCACCATAGCAAGAAGTGCCATGTTTACATAACCGATTTTTACCTTCGGGAACTTCTTTCCGAGACCTACGAGAAGAGAATCACGCGGACCACAGCTCAGGCAGGCTTTCATGTAAAGGAACTGGCCAAAGCATGTGATAACGATACCTGCCATCAGAACCAGGAACTTTCCGATAAAGCTTGTCTGCTGCGGAAGAAATCCGATCGCAAGGAATACATCTGTACCGGCGCCAATGATGATCGCATTTAAAATCGTTCCGATACCGATCGGCTCTCTCATCAAAATATCAATTAAAATGATAATAAATGAAATGATGATATTAGCTGTACCAAAGGTGATCGGATAGTTCATGGAAATACCCTGGCTGAGGGAGTTCCACGGAGACATGCCAAAGTTTGCCTGAATCTGAAAATAGGAACCGAGGGCAAATACCAAAAGTCCCACCACCGCAAATAAGCTTCTTCCAATGCGGTTTAATAAAAATTGTGTAAATGTTTCTGTGTTTTTCATACTACTCCTTTCACAGACGCATCTGTTTGTATCTTTTCTCACTAATTTTTCTTGATCGCGTTCATAAATACAGCCGCTGTTTCGAACAAGCCTTCATGAACAACCTTTCGAGGTTTGAATTTAACAAATGCAAACACTGCATCCATGATAAATCCTGTAAAAACTACGGTGATCACTGTACCAATTCCCAATGGACTCTTTAATACTACACAGATTGCAAGGACCACTGCCAAGATTCCAAAATTTACCTTTCCGATGGATATATTCGGGAATAATTGTCCAATTCCCAGCAGGAAGGAATCCACCGGACCGCAGCATAATGCGGTTGTCATATAAAGCCACTGGCCAAACGCGCAAACAACCATTCCTGCAGCAATCCAGAAGACCTGGAAGAACAGATTTGTCTGCACCGGAAGGAAATCCAAATAGATACAGATATCCATGCCAACTCCAACCAAAAATGCATCTAAAAAAGTTCCGAGACCAATCTTCTGTTTCAAGAATATGTCGATCACGATCAGGACCAGGGACATGGCGATACTGACTGTACCAAACGAAACATGTAACTGGTTGGCCAGACCAAGACGCATTGCCTGCCATGGCTGCATTCCCAGATCAGCCTGCAGCTGAAAATATACGCCTACCGCATACATCAGAAGTCCGATGGCTGCAATCACAGAACGTTTCGCACGGCCCAGAAAAAATTGTCCTAAAGTTTCTTTGTTTTCCATATTTATTTTTCTTTTTCCTTTCAAAGGGCCGTGGAAATTCCCAGCCCTGTTTTTTAGTAATTCACGCCTCCCAACAGCTCTAACTGCTCAAATCCAAGGTTTCCTCCTGAGATCACAAAACATACTTTATCTTCCGGATTGACGGAAATACTGCCCTGCATCACAGCACCCATTCCGATGCAGGAGGACGGCTCCGCCAGAATCTTTCCTTCCATCAAAAGCATCTTCATGGCTTTTAACATATAGATATCTTCAACTGCCGCAAATCCATCCACATGGTCACGAACCACCGGGAAACACTTGAGACCCGGACGGTTGGAAACGAGTGCATCCGCCACAGACTTTATCTCCGGCATCGGAACCATAGTCGGTTCTCCTTTTTCCAGACTGACACTGTATCTCGGAAGAACAGACGGTTCTGCACCGATCACTTTCACATCTGCATTTACGCCCTTGATCGCCGTAGACACACCGCCGATCAGACCGCCGCCGCTGGCCGGAACCACCACCATATCAAGTTCCGGACACTGTTCCATAATCTCAAGACCGAGCGTACCCTGACCTGCCATAACATCGTAATCATCGTACGGAGGAACCATCGTGCTGCCTCTTTCCTCACACACCTTCGCAGCAACCTCAAAACGCTCTGCCGCATCGCAGGAAATCACTTCTGCGCCGAGCGCCTTGATCGCCTCAACCTTCATCTTAGGTGCTGTGTTCGGCATAATGATCGTCGCCTTCGCACCTTTCATCTTTGCACCGTAGGCGATCGCCTTGCCATGATTTCCGGAAGATGCTGCCACAATACCGCGCGCAAGCTCTTCTTCCGTCAGTTTCTGAATCTTATTCATCGCTCCGCGGAACTTAAATGCGCCGATCTTCTGCATATTTTCCAGTTTCAGATATACCTGACAACCTAAAAAAGCATCAAGCGCCTCCATTCGAAGGAGCGGAGTTTCTGTCACATAATCACGAATTCGTTCTCTTGCTTCTTTTACTGTCTCAACTGTAAAACTCATCAGTTGATCCTCCCCTCATAGTACTTCTAACCTATCATACCGCAGTTCTTAGCGGTTGTAAAATACAATTTTACAGATTCTGCCGCTTATTACTCCTATCATCATTTTCCTATTAGACATTTTTCGCTCATAGTGGTAGAGTATAGAAAAAGATATTTTTTAAGAAAGGCATTATTATGGAAAGTTTTCTCGTCGCAATGAATGCGGTCATTCCGTTTCTCTTTTACATTACCTTTGGCTACACCGCTAAGATCAAGGGTGTGGTCTCGGAGGAATTTCTTCAGAAGTTAAATAAGATGGTCTTCCGGCTCTTCTACCCGTTTATGACATTTTACAACATTTACAAGGCAGATCCGACAGACCTTCCGCGCCCGATCCTGATGATCTTTACAGGTGCGAGCATTTTGATCCTGGAGGCAATCCTTGTACTCGTGATCCCGCGTATTGTAAAAGAAAATCCAAAACGCGGCGTTATCATTCAGGCGATCTTCCGAAGCAATTTTATCCTCTTCGGACTTCCGCTGACGCTGTCTGTGTTCGGTGACTATGCATCTTCCGTCGCTGCCATGCTGATCACGGTCGTTGTTACCATTTACAACACCACATCCGTTGTCATTCTGGAAATGTTCAACACCGACGGAAAAGCAGACCCGAAGGCAATCTTCCTCAATGTACTGAAAAATCCGCTGCTGCAGGGTGCGGTTGTCGGTCTGGTATTTTTCTTCTTACAGATCAAAGTGCCGTCCAGCCTGATAAAACCGATTTCCGAATTTTCCAACATGACTTCTCCGCTGGCACTGTTTGTTCTTGGCGGTACTTTACAGTTTAATGCGATCCATAAGAACCTGAAATACCTGATCCCGACACTCGGCTTTAAGCTTCTGGTTCTCCCGGCGATCATGCTGAGCCTCGGCTACATGGTCGGACTTCGCGAGCTGGAATTATTCCTCCTCGTTGCCGTTTACGGAACTCCGGTCGCTGCAGCTTCCTATCCGATGGCCCAGAACATGGGCGGTGACGGTGAACTGGCAGGCGAATTCGTCGTGATCAGTACGGTCGCTGCAACCTTTACCTTATTCCTCTGGATCTTCTTTATGAAGTCCGTGGGACTGATCTAATCCCGTACATAAAAACTCCCCGGTCCACAATTCGTGAGCCGGGGATTCTTATTTCTAACATTTATGATTCTGCGATCAGAGAAATGGCTGCATAATCTCCGATTCCGTCCGCAAGTTTGGCAGGAACAACCTTGCACACCTCAGCAGACCGCCACAGCGCATTCTTTCGAATTTCTTCTTCCGCGTAAGGAGCCAGCAAATGCTCCGCTCGCTGATAAATGCTTCCGATCACGATCCTCTCCGGATTGAGGATGTCGATCAGAATCGAGAGACCACGCCCAAGCGCACGTCCGCTCTCCTGGTATATTTCTTTTGCCAGTCCATCGCCTTCCTGGGCTGCCAGTGCCACGGTTTTCGCAGTTACATTCTCAATATCTGCTGCAG
Organism: Lachnoclostridium sp.; assembly: GCA_015057755.1. The sequence goes on along the minus strand of SVDR01000074.1, from coordinate 1,058 downwards.
ATGGACACCATGCAGGAAGCATATTCTGCTGAAGCGCTTCTGTCAGCTTCATCTTTGCTAACTGCGCGATTCCGCCTCCGCTGCAAAAGCCTTCCCATGAGCCCGCTTTTCCATAACCGACCGGACCATAATCAAACAGCCGGATATGACCGACTTCACCTGCCATATCATTCGTTCCGCTGTATAATTTTCCATCTAAGATCAATCCCGCACCAAGACCCGTTCCAAAGGTCAGGAAAATCACGTTTCTACATCCTTTGGCGGCTCCAAATCTCCATTCCGCCACGCCGCAGGCGTTGGCGTCATTTTCCAGAACCACCCGACAGCCGTATTTTTCCTTTAATACATCACAGATATGTACCTCATCCCAGCCCGGAAGATTGGGCGGACACTGAATAATTCCCCGTTTTGAGTCGAGAGGACCTCCGCAGCTGATTCCAATTCCGGCCAGTTCATCCGCAGTCCCTGCGTGTGCTGCCAGAATCTCATCAATGCAGCCACAGAACAATCCGATCATCTTCTGATAATCGAATACATCTGTCTCAAATACCTGTTTTGTCAAAAAATCTGTTTTCGGATCCAATGTTATGCTATCCAGATCTGCACTGACCACGGAACACTTGGTTCCTCCGATATCGATACCAATTCCATATTTCATAACCATGACTTCCCTTCGTCATTCCTGTCGTTTTCTGCTATTGTCTTTCATTATAACATCGTCTTCATAATTTTTGAAAGTTTTCTTCATTTTTAGTCCCAAATTCTTTCGAAATTTTATTTTTCTTTTAGACATTTTCCATATTTCTGTCACATTTATGCGTTATACTATAGCCATAAGATCAAAACATTGTAGTCTAGCTACACATAGAACCCTTACATCCCCCTTTTAGTATTTGTGAAAAGAACCCCCTGTCGCATGACAGGGGGTTCTTTCAGACTGTAGACAAAGTAAAAAGCTACAAATAGCCCATGCATATTTAAGTATAAAAATGCATGGGCGGTATATTATGTAATTAAGTTTTGGAAATACCAAAAGCATCTCTTCGACGAAATTGGAA
>SVDR01000073.1 GCA_015057755.1 Lachnoclostridium sp. | reverse complement strand
GTCGTGGACGGTATCTTCGCAGGTGTCGGCAGTGTGATCAGCTTCCTTCCGATCATCGTAACCTTGTTCTTCTTCCTTTCCATGTTAGAGGACAGCGGTTATATTGCCAGAGTGGCGTTTGTGATGGACAAGCTTCTTCGTAAGATCGGTCTTTCCGGACGAAGCATTGTACCGATGCTGATTGGTTTCGGTTGTACGGTACCGGCAGTTATGTCCACAAGAACACTTCCGAGTGAACGTGACCGTAAGATGACGATCCTTCTGACTCCGTTTATGAGCTGTACCGCGAAACTTCCGATCTATGCGTTCTTTGTGGATGCATTCTTCCCGGAGAATGGCGGACTGATCATGTCCGGACTGTATGTGCTGGGAATTATCGTTGGAATTATCATCGCATTTTTATATAAAGGCATTTTATTCCGCGGTGAGGCTGTTCCGTTTGTGATGGAACTTCCGAATTACCGCCTGCCAAGTGCAAGAAATGTGACACAGCTTCTTTGGGAAAAAGCAAAAGATTTCCTGCAGAGAGCATTCTCCGTGATTCTGCTTGCAACGATCGTGATCTGGTTCTTACAGAGCTTTGACCTTCATATGAATATGGTGGCGTCTTCGGAAGAAAGTATTCTGGCAATGGTATCCGGTCTTCTGGCACCGGTTCTGGCGCCGATCGGTCTTGGCGACTGGAGAATCTGCGTCGCACTGATCAGTGGATTTATGGCGAAAGAAAGTGTTGTATCCACATTGGAAGTTCTGTTTGGCGGCAGTGTGGCAACAATGATGACACCTGCGGCAGCAGCATCCCTGCTTGTATTCAGTCTTTTGTATACACCATGCGTGGCTGCAATTGCGGCGATCCGCCGTGAACTGGGTTCCAGATGGGCAGTCGGTGTGGTCTTATGGCAGTGTGCGATCGCCTGGGCAGCAGCATTTGTAACATATTTGATGATGTAAAATATAATGATGAAAGCAAACACGTCCGGTTTTCAGGAATGAGAACCGGGCGTTTTGTGAGTAAGTCACGGATAAAATTGGCAAAATGTGGCATAGTATACTCATAGAAAGTGATATGGATCAATATAAAACTTGATTTCAATAAAACAGGAGGTTAATACATATGATGAATGCGAACGTACGCGAATTGTTAAATCAGCAGATCAATAAAGAATTTTTCTCTGCTTACCTGTATCTTGATTTCTCCAACTACTTTGAAAGAGCCGGATTGGACGGCTTTGCCAACTGGTATAAGATTCAGGCACAGGAAGAACGAGATCATGCGATGCTCTTCTACACCTATTTACAGAATGAAAGCCAGACGGTAACACTTGAGGCGATTGCAAAGCCGGATCTTGTATTTGAAAGTCATCTGGATGTTTTAAAGGCAGGTCTGGAACATGAAGAATATGTGACAGCTCTTATCAATGAGATTTACGCAGCGGCATATGAAGTGAAGGATTTCCGCACCATGCAGTTCCTTGACTGGTTCGTAAAGGAGCAGGGAGAGGAAGAGACCAATGCAAACAACCTGATCACAAAGATGGAATTATTCGGTTCCGACCCGAAGAGCTTGTACATGTTAAATCAGGAATTGGCAGCGAGGGTTTATACGGCTCCGACGTTAGTTTTATAAATATGAAAAATTGAGTTTCTCCCCGGTTAGAAATAACCGGGGACTTTTCTTGCAGTAGAATTTTTGGTATAATCATAAATAATGCATCATAGGAGGAGAGGAATGGAACCGAGAAAATTATTGGAAATTTTAGATATCGCGGAGCGCCTGAAAGATGCGACCCGCCATTGCTATACAAAAAATGGAAGACATGAAAGCGTAGCGGAGCACAGCTGGATGATGACACTGATGGCATTCTTTGTGCGTGATCAGTTCCCGGAGGCGGATATGTACAAGGTGATCTGCATGTGCCTGATCCATGATCTGGGCGAGGCTTTTACAGGAGACATTCCGTCCTTTGATAAAACGAATGCAGATGAAGTGAAAGAAGAGGAACTTTTAATGTACTGGGTGAAGTCTTTGCCGGCTCCGTATGCAGAAGAGATGCAGGAACTCTATCAGGAAATGGCGGAGCGTAAGACGCTGGAGGCGAAGATCTATAAAGCGATGGATGGTCTTGAGGCGGTGATCCAGCACAATATTTCCGATCTTTCCACCTGGATTCCGAAGGAATATGATCTGAACATGACTTATGCAGACGATAAGGTGGCATTTTCTGAGTATCTGAAAGCGCTCAGGGAAGAAATTCGCGAGGATACGAAAAAGAAAATAGAAAACGGAAAATAGAATCAGGAAAAGAGGCTATGCTTTACACGGATTGTGCAGAGCGTAGCCTCTTTTGCATTTAACATAAACGGTTACATGTTCTGAATAAACTCATTCACATAATGGATCGCAGCACCTACGGCGGCAGCTTCTGTCTGGTAATGGCAGCTTTGGATGTAGTTTCCGTTTGTTTCAAATGGATTTAATGCCAATGCTGTTTGACGGATTTCTTTTAAATATTCATTTAAGTATACACCGATCGTACCGCCGAGAATGATGTCGCAATCATAGCACATGCGGAGGTTGTTGATCGCCAGTGCCAGATGCTTGATATATTCGTTAAATACTCGCCGATATCCTTTGTTGCCGGCATTCAGTTCCACAAAAAACTGTTCCAGATTTCCGTTGGTGAAAGCTGTAAATTCTTTTGATGAACAGTATGCATCCAGACAGCCGTATCGCCCGCAGTAACACTGACGTCCGTTGGGAACGATGCACATATGACCGAACTCGGAGGCGCGGTTGTTTCTTCCCGGAAAGAGTTTTCCGGAATTCAGGAAAGCACCGCCGACACTTCCGCTGAGAAACAGGTATACGGACGGAAGATCGGTATGGTAAAAGGAACTTTCAGCAATTCCGGCTGAACTTGCATCATTAAAAAAGAGGAAAGGATACTTCATTCTTGATTTAAGATGCTGGTATACATTGCCGGAAATATGGATGACTGACGCATAAGAGATTGTCATATTATCTGATTCAATGATAACCGGAAGAGAGATCCCGACGCCCAGCAGTTTCTTTCGGTCAAGATTTTGCGTGTCTAAAAACAATTCTAATTCATTGCAGAGATTCTCATAGTACCCTGTAGTATCTTCGAAAGCAAGACGCATTCTTTTTTTGGCTATGATCTCCAGATTCAGATCGATCAGAACCATTGATAAATGGTTCCTCGTAATGTCAATGCCCACAGCATATCGTGCATTTGGTACGCAGCTGAACATATTTGCCTTTCGGCCGCCGGAAGATTTGCATGTTCCGGATATATAGATTAGGTTATCTTCCTTCAACAGATTTAAACTCTGGGTGACGGTAGGAAGGCTGAGTTCCAGGTGGTCGGAAATCTGCTGTCTGGAACATTGCTTTTCTTTATGAATAAAACGATAGATATTACCATAGTCACGTACTTTAGGTTTTAAGTTTTCCATTGAATACCTCCTGCTAAAAATCTTATATAAATGGAAAATATAATACCACAGTACCATTATACCCGTATTCGCAGGATAAGACAAGGGAACGTTTTGAAAAAACCATGATGTAAGTTGTGCTTGAAAAAGACCAATTAAATAAAATGTTTTATATAAGTAGATGTGAAAAAGATAGAAATTTCCCAGAATGAAACGGTGAAACGGGTAAAACCGTACAAAAAGGTTGGAATAAAACTAGAAACATGTAACAAACTTACGCAAATGAATTGACAAAAGTAATGACAAAGTATAAACTTAAAAGGAAAAATAAGAAGGGAGGGGCAGTAAGATGGATGAGATTAAAATGAGAGTATCCGGAGTGGAAAAATCATTCCCGGGTGTAAAGGCACTCAGCAATATTGATTTTGCTGTCAGAAAAGGAACGGTTCATGCACTGTGTGGGGAAAACGGTGCAGGAAAATCTACACTTATGAAGATTATTATGGGCCTTCATAAAGCAGATAAGGGTCAGATCTTTATTGACGAGAAACCGGTAGATATCAGAAATCCGATTCAGGCACGTGAACTCGGTATTTCCATGATCGCACAGGAGTTAAATTATGTGCCGGAACTGACTGTCGAGGAGAATCTGTTTCTGGGTCGTCTTCCGGTTAACAAGTTCGGAAAAGTTGACTGGAAAAAAGTGCGTAAAGATGCGACCAAGTTCCTGGAGGACGAAGGTCTGACTTATGCACCGAATCAGAAGTTAAAAACTCTGACAGTATCTGACATTCAGATGCTGGAAATCATTAAGGCTATCACCAATAATGCAGAGATCATTATCATGGATGAGCCGACATCTTCCATCACTGACAAAGAGGTAGCGCTGCTGTTCGACAAGATTGCTGAACTGAAAGCGAAAGGTGTTTCGATTATCTATATTTCTCATAAGATGGATGAAGTATTTAAGATCGCTGATGATATCAGTATCCTTCGAGACGGTGCCGTTGTTTCTACTGATCGCGCGGAAGATTTGGATCTGGATACGGTTATTGCAAGAATGGTTGGCCGTAAGATCGATAATGTATATCCGAAAGAAGTCGTGCCGCTTGGTGAGAAAGCTTTGGAAGTTGAACATTTCACACAGGACGGACTCTTCGAAGATATCAACTTCCATGTTCGTAAGGGCGAGATTGTTGGTTTTGCCGGTCTGGTAGGCGCAGGACGTACCGAGACGATGAGAGCAGTCTTTGGCTTGGATCCACATGATTCCGGTACTGTAAAGATTAACGGTAAAGAAGTACAGATCAAGAGCGCACGTGACAGTATTGAGCAGAAACTCGTTATGTTATCTGAGAGCCGTCGAGATGATGGTATTGTTTCTGTAAGAAGCGTAAAAGAGAATGCAACTCTTGCTTCCTTAAAAGACTATATTTACGGCGGATATACTCATGCAAAGAAGGAAACTGAAAACGTACAGAATATGTTCAAGAAAATGAATGTAAAAACTCCTTCGCTGGATACTGAGATCGGTAAATTATCCGGTGGTAACCAGCAGAAAGTTCTGCTGACCAGATGGATGCTCTGTCATCCAGAGGTTATGATCTTGGATGAGCCGACCAGAGGTATTGACGTAGGTGCGAAGTTTGAGATTTACAAACTGATCACTGAAATCGTAAAAGAAGACAAGGCTGTGATCATGGTTTCTTCTGAATTACCAGAGTTGATTGGTATGTGTGACAGAATCTATATTATGTGTCAGGGACGCATCTCAGGATGTATTACCAGAGATGAATTCTCCCAGGAAACCATCATGCGCTATGCAACTGGTGTTGCAACACAAGAATAAAGGAGGAGAAAACATATGAACATGAAGAGCAATGCGCAGCATTATATGCAGAAATTCAGCATTTACATTGTTTTAGTTGTTTTATTTGTTGCTTGTAGTTTAATCAGTCCGTATTTCCTTCAGAGCAGCAACTTGATCAATGTTTCCAAGCAGTTATGTGTAGGTATCCTGATTGCTTTCGGTGAGATGATTCTTATCATCAGTGGATTCCTTGATTTGTCTGTTGGTTCCGTATTGGCACTTGCAGGTGTTTTATCTGTATCTGCTTTCAAGAGCACAGGCTCCATGATGATCGCTATTGTCGTAGCATTATCTGTAGCAGTTGTTTGTAATATTATTAACGCGTTCTTCGTTGCCCAGTGCAATGTACCGGCATTCATTGCTACCTTAGGTATGCAGCAGGTTGCTCGAGGCGTTGCCCTCTATTACACCGGTGGTCAGAACATTCTGCAGCTCGGCGATTACGTAAATATCGGTCAGGGAACTCTTGGAATCATCCCTTATCCAGTAATCATTGTTGCGATTATTACCGTTGTAATCTGGTATATCGTAAACAATACAAGACATGGCCGTGGTCTTTACGCGATCGGCGGCAGCAGAAGTGCAGCTGAAGCCAGCGGTATCAACGCAAAGAAGAGCATTTACATTTCCTACATCATCAACGGTCTGCTGGTAGGTCTGGCAGGTATGATCTTCATGGCACGTAACAATGCCGGTCTTCCGAACGGTGCCATCGGTTATGAAATGACAGGTCTTACAGCAGCCATCGTTGGTGGTACCTCCTTTACCGGTGGTATCGGCACCGTAAGCGGCACGATCGCCGGTGCCTTTATCATCGGTTTCCTTGAGAATATCATGAACCTGGTAGGCGTAAACGCGTACATCCAGGAGATTATCAAGGGTGGTATCATTGTTCTTGCTGTAGCGTTTGACGTTGTGAGCAAGAGAAAGAAAACACAGAAGGTAATCGTTGTAAAAGACGAAAAGAAAGACGAGAAACAAGCAAAATCTTAGTACATAGTAACCATTGACGACATTATACATTTACAAATGCGGCAAAGTGTGAAAAAGGAGAATGGGTTATGAAATTAAAGAAATTGTTAGCAGTCGTATTGACTTTTGCTATGGTATTATCTTTAGCAGCTTGCGGCGCTGCAGACAGCGGCAAGAAGAGAGTATGTTTCGTTGCCAGAGCAAGTGCTGATACATTCGCAGCTTGGCTTACTTCTTCCATGAAGGCCGAGGCTGAAAAGTATGAGGATATTGAACTTACATGTGTAAGTGGTGAAGCAGATGACAATACAGAGAATGGTCTGTTAGAAGACTGTATCACAAAGAAGTATGATCTTGTTATCGTACAGTCCAACAACAATGGTTCTCAGGCTCCGTATGTTAAGAAGCTTGTAGACGCAGGCATTCCTGTAATTACAACAAACCCGACAACTCACCAGGGCGACCTCGATGGTACAGATGATACATCCGTTATGGCTGGTACAGGTACTGTTGACGCTGACCCGGTTGAGCAGGCTGCAGTTGGTGCAAAGAGAGCTGTTGACGAAGTCCCGGAAAACGCAAATGTTGTTGTTTTAAGAGGACCGTCCGGTAACTACCACGCAGAGAAGAGACGTGAAGCTTGGGATGAATACTTCTTCGCAGCACGTCCGGATGTAACTATTTTATATGAAGACTATGCAAACTGGAACAGTGATGAAGCTCTTGCTTTAATGGAAGCATGGGTTCAGGGTGGTACACACATTGATGCGATCATCTCCATGAATGATAACATGGCAGCAGGTGCGATCGAAGCGATCCGCGGCGATTCCAATTATGTAAACGCTGATGGTACAACAAACTTCTTCGCATACGGCGTAGACGGTACAGCTCAGGGCTGTCTCCTGATCAAGGAAGGTCTCCTTACATGTACAGCTCTTCAGTCCGCTGCTGACCTTGCTGTAAAGAATATGGAATATGCATCCAAAGTTTTAGCAGGCGAGATGAAAGTTACAGAAGTTAACGACTATGTAGACGCTCCGGAAATCAATGCCGAGAACGTTGATGAGTACATCGAGATTTATATCGCTAACGGCGAAATCTCCGAAGCTGATGTAAAATAATCAAATCCGTATTTTGCAGAGAAAAATAAATTGTTGCATTAGAGCAGTAGTTATGCCGCAGATGTAAATGTTAATGGATACAGGGCATCTGGCAGATAAATTGTCAGGTGCCCGGATTTTAGAAAGGATGGCTGAAGAATATGAAGATGCAGAAAGCAGCATTTATGCAGGGCTTAGACAACATGGTAATCAAAGAGATTCCGGTTCCGGAAGTTGGTGAGAAACAGGTCCTGGTACAGTTAGAGTATGTTGGAATCTGTGGTTCTGACGTACATTACTATCACCACGGCAACTGTGGCGCATACAAGGTAAATCTGGAAGAGGATTATATGCTTGGACATGAGTGCGCAGGTACTGTTGTGGAAGTTGGCCCGGGTGTTGAGAATCTTAAGGTTGGCGATAAAGTAGCATTAGAACCGGGTATCACATGCGGACAGTGTGAATTCTGCAAATCCGGCCGTTACAACTTATGTCCGGATGTAGTATTCCTTGCAACACCGCCGGTACAGGGATGTTACGAAGAGTACATTGCATTCCCGGAGAACATGTGCTTCAAATTACCGGAGCATATGTCTACAAAAGAAGGTGCTTTGATTGAGCCGTTATCCGTTGGTTTCCATGCAGCTAATCAGGGTAATGTTCAGACAGGTGACACCGTTGTGATCTTAGGTGCAGGATGTATCGGTCTTGTTACATTACTGGCTTGTAAGGCACGCGGCGCAGGTAAGATCATCATCTCCGATCTCGTTGATGCCCGTCTCGAGAAGGCAAAAGAGCTTGGCGCAGACCATGTTCTCAACGGAAAAGAGGCGGACGTACTTGCTGAGATCGCAAAACTGACAGACGGCAAAGGCGCTGACAAGGTAATCGAGACTGCAGGTTCCCCATATACAATCGCACAGACTGCTCATATCGTTAAGAGAGGCGGAACTGTTGTCCTTGTAGGCCTCGCAGCAGTAGAAGAGATCAATTACAATTTCGCTCAGATCATGGATAAGGAAGCAGAGATCAAATCTGTATTCCGTTATAGAAACATTTACCCGAAGGCAATCGCAGCGGTAGCAAGCGGTGCGATCGATGTTAAGGGAATTGTAACACACGAGTACGATCTGGATCATATCCAGGAAGCATTTACTGAGGCTGTAAACAACAAGACAGACCTGGTAAAATTAGTTATCAAAGTGAAATAAGATTTCTGGTGTGGAGGATGAAACAATGCTTTACATAGGCGTGGATTTAGGAACATCTGCAGTAAAACTGCTGCTGATGGATGAAACAGGAAAGATACAGAAGATTGTATCCAAAGGATATCCGCTGTATTTTCCGAAACCAGGCTGGTCCGAGCAGAAACCGGAAGACTGGTTAGAGAAGACCATGGAAGGTATCAAAGAACTGGTGGCAGACTGTGACAAGGAAAAAGTTGCAGGCATCAGTTTTGGTGGTCAGATGCACGGTTTGGTAGCTCTGGACAAAGAGGATAAGGTCCTGCGCCCGGCCATCCTCTGGAACGACGGCAGAACCGGTGAAGAGACTGAGTACCTGAATACCGTGATCGGTAAAGATAAATTATCTGAGTACACAGCCAATATTGCATTTGCAGGTTTCACAGCACCGAAGCTCTTATGGATGAAGAAACATGAGCCGGAATTATTTGAGCAGATATGCAAGATCATGCTGCCGAAAGATTACCTGGCTTATATGTTATCCGGTTCCTTCTGCAGTGATGTTTCCGATGCATCCGGTATGCTTTTGATGAATGTTCAGAACCGCTGCTGGTCTGAAGAAATGCTGGAAATTTGCGGAATCACAAAAGAACAGCTTCCGAAACTGTATGAAAGCTACGAAGTGGTTGGAACACTGAAAGAAGAAGTGGCAAAGGAACTGGGCTTAACTGCAGGCGTAAAGGTAATCGCAGGTGCCGGTGACAATGCCGCGGCTGCTGTGGGTACAGGAACGGTTGGTGAAGGAAGATGTAATATTTCACTGGGTACTTCCGGAACAATCTTTATTTCCAGCAAGAAATTCGGCGTAGATGAGTACAATGGGCTTCATTCCTTTGCTCATGCCGATGGCTATTACCATTTAATGGGCTGTATGTTAAGTGCAGCATCCTGCAATAAGTGGTGGAGTGGAGATATCTTAAACACAACGGACTTTGCGAAGGAGCAGAGCACGATCACAAAGCTTGGCGAGAATCATGTGTTCTTCCTGCCATATCTGATGGGTGAACGTTCTCCGCACAACAATCCGGATGCAAGAGCGGTGTTTATCGGAATGTCCATGGATACCACGAGAGCCGATATGACACAGGCCGTACTGGAAGGTGTTGCATTTGGCCTCAGAGATTCTCTGGAAGTTGCCAGAAAACTGGGCGTTCAGATTGAGCGCACGAAAATCTGCGGTGGCGGTGCAAAGAGTCCGCTCTGGAAGAAGATCATTGCCAATGTGATGAACATGAAGGTAGAAGTGATTGAAAGTGAAGAGGGTCCGGCACTTGGCGGAGCGATGTTGGCAGCAGTTGGCTGCGGCGAATATCCGGATGTGGAAATCATCGCAGAGAAGATTGTTAAAGTGGTTGAAGTCATTGATCCGGATCCTGAGCTGGTTGAAAAATATGAGCAGAGATATCAGGAATTCAAACGAATCTATCCGACTGTAAAATCATTATATTAAACATAAGAAATCAGCATTGTCGACGGGTGGACAATGCTGATTTTCTATTTGTATCGGTACTATTTCGGTTCTTTTCCTTCTCCGAAAATTCGGATCATTTCTCTTGTCAGGCTGATTCCGTCATCCTCTGCCGGAAGATCGTTTCTGTCAAACCATTCT
>SVDR01000072.1 GCA_015057755.1 Lachnoclostridium sp. | reverse complement strand
ATATAATATCTGATAGAAAAACCATACATATCTCCAATGATAGGTTGGACGACTGCGCTTCGAAAGATTTTCGACTGTATAAAGGTCGCAAATGCTTTTATCGCGACCGACTACAGTCGGATAAAATTGCATCGAAGCAAAGGTAGTCAACCGTATTTGGAGATAGTATGGTTTTTCTACAGATATACTATTTTATTTGCTCAATGAAATCCACATTTAATTCAGCAATATCTTTGATAACTGCTATGAATGCTTGTTTTTCTACATAGTTATCATCAACAGAAATGCAGAGATATTTCTGCGGCTCATATTCATCATATCTTTCTCCTGGTTTTGGAGCATTCTGCATAATACCAAATTCGTGCTTTGCCAATATCTCACCGCCTCATTCAAGATCTTATTTGTCGTTCGATTCATTTTACCATGTTTTTCTGTATGCTTCAATGGTTGGTAAAACTGCCGGAGTTGGAAGGACATTATTTTCCTTTCCTTGACTTAATCACTTAAAGCAAGTATAATTACCTTTGATGGTCTGTTTTTGAACAGAGTTTTGGAAAGGATAATACTTATGGATAAATTAAAAGCGCAGTTTAATCAGGTTCTTCCATATTGGATGGTAACTCTGATGTTTTATTATGGTGGCCCGCTGTTTATGGTCAGTGATGAGATTTCTGTATTTATCATGGGAGTAGTAATTCCGATTGCATCAATGCTCATTGGATTTGTTGTTGGCCTTCGTGAAGGCTTCAAGTGGTTATATCCGCTTCTTTGCCTTGTTGCATTTATTCCTCAGTACTGGCTGAATCTCCCGGATTTGATCGGATGGGGATTTTATGCAGTGATGTATATCGGCGGTGGGATTATCGGCATGTTTGTCGGCTGGCTTGTGGACAAGATTGTTAAGAAAATGATGCTTGGCTAGTAATCCGGCGGTAAATACATCATAGGAATCGAGAATCAGAAAAAGAAGAGGATACTATTATGACAAAAGGACAGAGACGTTTGGCAGCAATTGTGCTGGCACTCCTTGGTATCTACGGCACAATGGCCGCTCTTGAGGATCGCGTGGCGATGAAAGAGCAGGCGGCGATGCAGAGCAGCGTAGCAATAGAGACAATAGCAGAGACAAAATAAATGAAAAGCGTATTGATTAAGGAACCATATCCATAATCAGTACGCTTTTCTTATTTGTGCAGTTATTATTCCACAAGCTTATTTAATTCATCTATATATTTCGTTTCATCTGCCTTTTTATGACCGGCTTTAGCAGCATATTGGTTGACTGCCACCTGGGACTTCTTGATCGCTTGCATGGTTCCTGCACCGCCGACGCATCCTCCCGGACATGCCATGCCTTCTAACAAATATCCGTTATATTTTCCGGCTTTGGCAAGCGTCATTAATTTCTTACAATCTCGAAGACCTTCCGCTTTTTCAACTTTGATCTCCATATCCGGATAACGTTCCTTGATTACATTTACAACCGCAGTTGCCACGCCTCCGGACACTGCAAAGTTACGGCCGTCTGCGGATGCATCGTTTACACCGGTCGGATCTTCCGCGATATTTTCAATATCTACCTGTTTCGCATCGAAGATTCCATCCATTTCCTCATATGTAAGGACAAAATCTACCTCGCTTCGCACGCTTTTCCTCATGGCCTCCAGCTTTTTCGCTGCACAAGGACCTATAAAGACAACCTTTGCATTTGGATGATGGTGTTTGATCAGTCTGGCTGTTAATACCATTGGTGTCAGTGCCATCGAAATACATTTTGCCTGCTCTGGGAATAGTTTCTTCGCCATCATAGCCCATGCAGGACAGCAGGAGGTTGCCATAAATGGAATTTCTTCAGGAACTTCTTTTACAAAATCCTCCGCTTCTTGTACTGTACAAAGGTCTGCGCCAATAGCCACTTCAAATACATCTGCAAAACCAAGCTGTTTCATTGCCGCACGGAGCTTGCCAGGTGTTACTTTCGGGCCAAACTGACCAACAAAAGCTGGAGCCACAGCCGCATATACACGTTCACCGGCCTGAATTGCGCGGATGACCTGGAAAATCTGGGATTTATCAGCAATTGCGCCAAACGGACAATTTACAAGGCACTGACCACAGGACACACACTTATCAGGATCAATATGTGCGCGGCCATTTTCATCAGATTTAATCGCATCCACACCGCAAGCTGCTGCACATGGACGTTCTTGTTTGATGATCGCATTATAGGAGCATGCATTCACACACTGACCGCACTGGATACATTTTTCCTGATCAATGACTGATCTTCCCGTGTTTGGATCGATGGAAACCGCATTCTTAGGACATACCTCTACGCATGGATGAGCCAGACAATGCTGACATCCCTCCGTTACGATTACTCTTTTTTCCGGACATGCGTTACAAGCGAATTTGATCACATTGATTAACGGCGGTGTGTAGTATGTTTCCGGTTTATCTGCTTCTTCGATATTAGCAGAAAGTGGTGCATGCTCCGCTGCTGTTCTGCACGGAAGTCCCATGGCAAGACGAAGACGTTCACCAACAATCGCACGCTCTAAAAATACATCATGTCTGTAATTTCCGATTTCACCTGGTATGATTTTATACGGGAGTTCTTCAATTCGTTTTCCTACCTCAGACTCGGTGTCATAAGCCATACGGGCTACCTCGCTGAATATTCTATGTCGTATTTCTTGAATTCGTGTCTCTAATCCTCTCATACGATATTAACCTCCTGTTTTATCATCGGCACTATCATAAGCACGCAAGGGGCTCATGACAGTCACCTGAATTTTATACATTACAATTATAGCAGATTTATCCATATTTACAATTAGCATTTGGCGTAGCGTTTGATAGATTTCATCAAATCTTCTTTGACTTGACAGATTCGCTTTATTGTGATAAATTATGAGACAGTTGTAAAACGACAGAAATACTTTGAGAAGGAATAGTAGAAAGTGAAAGAAATACAGAGAGCCGCCGGATGGTGCGAGGCGGATTTTGGAAACTTTTGAACTCGCCTTTGAGTAGCATGCTGAAGGATATGCGTGAGCGGAGCCGGCTGGCCGGAGATGAAGCGCGATAATTTGTGTAGGCAGTGCCGGTCCGACCGTTAACAGGAGATGAGCGCATACGAGATACGAAGACTGTACAGCGGAGATTGGTGCAGGATTCGAATGTATGAAATAGAGTGGTACCGCGTGAGATTAAAGCCCCCACGTCTCTATATTTAGGATAGAGATGGGGGCTTTTTATATTCATTATTATTGTAAATGGAGGAATACTCATGGCACATTACAATCACACAGCCATCGAGAAAAAATGGCGCGAGCACTGGGCACAGAACCCGGTCAATGTCGATGACGGCAAAAAAGAAAAATATTATTGTCTGGATATGTTCCCGTATCCGTCCGGCAGCGGTCTTCATGTAGGCCATTGGAGAGGTTATGTAATCTCTGATGTTTGGAGCCGTTACCAATTATTAAAAGGTAAATATGTGATCCATCCGATGGGCTGGGATGCTTTCGGACTTCCGGCTGAGAACTATGCGATCAAGATGGGTGTACACCCGGCAAAATCCACAGCAGAAAACGTGGCAAATATCAAACGTCAGATCAATGAGATCGCAGCTCTCTATGACTGGGATATGGAAGTAAATACAACAGATCCGGCATTCTACAAATGGACACAGTGGATCTTTGTACAGATGTTTAAAAAAGGTCTCGCTTATGAAAAGGAATTCCCGATCAACTGGTGCCCGTCCTGTAAGACTGGTCTTGCAAATGAGGAAGTTGTGAACGGTGCATGTGAGCGTTGTGGCACACCGGTTACAAAGAAAAATCTTCGTCAGTGGATGTTAAAGATCACAGCTTATGCAGACAGATTGTTAAATGATCTCGATAAGCTTGACTGGCCGGAAAAAGTTAAAAAGATGCAGACTGAGTGGATCGGCAAATCCTACGGTGCTGAGATTCAGTTCCCGGTAGACGGCCGCGAGGAGAAGATCACAGTTTACACAACAAGACCGGACACACTGCACGGTGCAACTTTCATGGTTCTTGCTCCTGAGCATGCTATGGCAAAATCCCTTGCGACGGATGAGACGAGAGAAGCAGTAGAGCAGTATATTTTCGATGCTTCCATGCGTTCCAACGTAGACCGCCTTCAGGGTAAAGAGAAGACTGGTGTATTTACAGGTTCCTATGCGATCAACCCGTTAAACGGCGCAAAGACTCCGATCTGGCTGTCTGACTATGTACTTGCTGATTACGGTACAGGTGCGATCATGTGCGTTCCGGCTCACGATGATCGTGACTTTGAATTTGCAAAGAAATTTGATATTCCGATCGTTCAGGTTATCGCGAAAGATGGTGTAGAGATCGAGAACATGACAGAGGCTTATACAGAGGCGAGCGGTACGATGATCAACTCCGGCGAGTGGAATGGTCTTGAGTCTGCTTACCTGAAAAAAGAAGCTCCGATCATGATCGAAGAGATGGGCATCGGTAAGAAAACAGAGAACTTTAAGCTCCGTGACTGGGTATTCTCCCGTCAGAGATATTGGGGTGAGCCGATTCCGATCATCCACTGCCCGAACTGTGGAAATGTTCCGGTTCCGGAAGATCAGCTTCCGTTAACACTTCCGGAGGTAGAGAGCTACCAGCCGACAGGTACAGGTGAATCTCCGCTCGCAGCGATTGATGAGTGGGTAAATACAACATGTCCGTGCTGTGGCGCCCCGGCAAAACGTGAGACAAACACAATGCCGCAGTGGGCAGGTTCTTCCTGGTACTTCTTACGTTATGTGGATTCTAAGAATGATAATGAACTGGTTTCCAAAGAAAAAGCACAGAAATATTTACCGGTTGATATGTACATCGGCGGTGTTGAGCATGCAGTGCTTCACCTTCTGTACTCCAGATTCTATACAAAGTTCTTATATGATATCGGCGTTGTTGATTTCGATGAGCCGTTTACAAAACTGTTCAATCAGGGCATGATCACAGGTAAGAATGGTATCAAGATGAGTAAGTCCAAAGGAAATGTAGTTTCCCCGGATGATCTTGTAAGAGATTATGGCTGTGATGCACTTAGAATGTACGAACTCTTCGTTGGTCCGCCGGAGTTAGATGCCGAGTGGGACGACAGAGGTATCGAGGGTGTTTCCAGATTCCTGAACCGTTTCTACAACCTTGTAATGGACAGCAAGGATAAAGAGATTGAAGCAACAAAAGAGATGATCAAACTTCGCAATAAGCTGGTTTATGATATCGAGACAAGATTTGACCAGTTTGGTCTTAACACCGTTATCGCAGGCTTTATGGAGTATAATAATAAACTCATCGATCTTGCGAAGAAGACAGGCGGCATCGATAAAGAAACATTAAAGACATTTGTTACATTGATCGCACCGTTTGCTCCGCATATGGGTGAAGAACTCTGGCATGAGCTTGGCGAGACAGATAGCGTATTCCATTCCACATGGCCGACATACGATGAGGCGGCGATGAAGGACGATGAGATCGAGATTGCTGTACAGATCAATGGTAAGACAAAAACAGTTATCATGGTTCCGGCTGAGATTTCTAAGGAAGATGCGATCGAGGCAGGTAAAGCAGCTCTTGGCAACAAACTGACAGGAAATATCATCAAGGAAATCTATGTTCCGAAGAAAATCGTAAATATCGTTGCCAAATAAGTTTCATATATGAAAGACAGAAAGCTCTGGTTCTGCAGCAGGCAGGACCGGAGCTTTTAAAATGTTACTGGACTTTAGCATTGTTTGTGTTTATAATAGTAGAAAAAGAATTTATAGTAGTAGCATGCTAAAATGGGAGTTTCATAATTTGGGGGGACTTATGGATTTTCTGGAAGAAATTAGAGGGAAATATGACACGCTCAGTACCGTGCAGAAGAGAATTGCAGACTATCTTTTCACGTATCCGGAAGAAGTGTGTTTTCAATCCCTGAAAGAGGTGTCGGAGTCACTGGGGGTTACGGAAGTAACCATTCTCCGCTTTGCGAAAAAGGTCGGAGCAGGAAGCTTTGTAGAACTGAAAAAGCGGATGAAAGAATACCTGCAGTCGCGGCTTGACAGGGAGAGTGTATCATTCCGCGTTGTAGGACGTGTCGGAGTTACTCTGGATGAGAGTATGGATAAGGAATATCTTTATAAGCGGTTTGTGGAAAATGAACTGTCGGTTGTAAAGAATACTTATTCAAAGAATCAGCTGGAGCGTATTCTGAATGCAGTATCGCTGATCAAGCAGGCGCGGACGGTTTATGTGGTCGGAAATGAACTGGGAACGGCTGCAGCCGCATATCTGACGAGACGTTTGCTTACGATCGGCGTTCACGCGATAGATCTCAGTTCCGTTACACGTGCGATCTACAACAACTATATGGCTCATACGGGTGCGGAAGATGTTGTGATCCTGTTTTCGACACCGGGATATGCGAAATACCTTGTCAATACAACGAAATACCTTGAAAAGAAGAACGTGCCGCAGATTGTGATCACAGACAAGGAAAACGCACCGGTAGCGGCAAGTGCAACGGAAATTCTGGTATGTGACAATCACGATCTTTATTTTTACAATTCGGTTTTGGGCTTTTTTTCTATATCAAATGCACTTGCGTACTTTGCAGCTATGCATGATTTGGAAGAAACGACCAGGCTGAGAGCAGAACTTGCTGAGACGCGAGAAGCCATTGGATATGTCGGAACCGTAAATTAAACTATATTGGAGGGGGATCTGGCAGAAAAATGTAAGTATCATGCCGTGCATTGGTATAGTGAAAACTATAGCGCGGTGACAGAGAAGTGAATTCAAGAAAATGGTAAACTGGTAAAAATGTTAAAAATCACGGTAAAGTAACGAAAATAATTGACAAGATTGTATAAAACTGATATGATATTGAACGAGCAGTATGCGAAGTTTCTGTTTGCGTGCAAAAAACAGAAACGAATTACGCGAAAGCGTAACTATAAAAGGAGGATTACATATCATGAGAAAGACAAGCATGACAAAAGTTGCAGCAGCAGCTATGGCAGCAGCTATGATGCTCACAGCATGTGGCGGCGGCTCCAGCACAACAGCAACAACAGCAGCTCCGGCAGCAAATGACGGCGCAGCTACACAGACAGAAGCGGCTTCTACAGGCGCTACAATCACAGATACAGATATCGTTATCGCTATGGGCGCAGACATCGTTACATGTGACCCGGCTAACCAGAACGATACAACATCTTCTGTATTCATGAACCACGTATATCAGACTCTTATGACAATCAACGATGACGGCGAACTTGTTGGCGAACTCGCTGAGTCCTATGAGATTTCTGAGGATGGTTTATCCTACACATTCCACCTTTACGAGAACGCTTGCTTCTCCGATGGCACACCGGTTACAGCTGAGGACGTTAAGTTCACATACGAGCGTGCTATGGAGTCTGCAAAGACAAAATCTGACGTAGAGGCAGTTGACACAGTAGAAGTTATCGATGAGCACACAGTTAAGATGAACCTTAAACAGGTTACAGCTCCGTTCATCACAAAGACAACAGACTCCGGTCTTAACATCCTTTCCAAAGCAGCAGTAGAAGCAGCTGGTGATGCTTATGGTGATGTTGACACAGTTCTTGGTTCTGGTCCATTCGTTCCGACAGAGTGGGTTCCGAACGACCATTACACATTAGTTCGTAACGAGAACTTCTGGGGCGAGATGCCGATCGCTACTTCCATCGAAGTACGCGTTATCCCGGAGGGTTCCGCTCGTACAATCGCTCTCGAGGCAGGCGAAGTTGATATCGTTTGGAACGTAGACGCTATCGACTGTGTAAACGTAGAGGCTAACCCGGATGTTCTTCTTCTTTCCCAGCCGTCCTCTTCCATCGAGTACATGGGTATGAACACATCCAAAGAGAAATTCTCTGATGTACGTGTTCGTCAGGCTATCAACATGGCTATCGATCAGCAGGTATTCATCGACACTATCATCGAGGGTCGTGGTACACCGGCTAACTCCTACATCAACTCCATGGTACCGGGCTGGACAGACGAAGTAACAGCTTACGAGTACAACGTTGAGAAAGCTAAAGAGCTTATGGCTGAAGCTGGTTACCCGGATGGTTTCGATTGCTCCATCTACGTAAACGGTGATACAAGAACACGTTCCGCTACAATCGTTCAGGCTCAGCTTGCTGAGATCGGCATCAACGTAGAAATCTCCACATATGAGTGGGGTGCTCTTCTTGAGATCCTTACAGCTGGTGACCACGAGTTATTCTTCCTTGGTTGGTCCAACGGTTCCTTCGATGCTGACGGTTCCACATTCGCTCTGTTCCACAGCTCCAACTTCGGTGCTACAGGTAACCGTGCTTGGTTAGACGACGAGCAGGTTGACTCCCTTATCGAGGCAGCTCAGGTTGAGATCGATCAGGAAAAACGTATGGAACTCTACAAAGAGCTTCAGTTCAGACTTAAAGAACTCGCTCCGTGGGTACCGATCTACTACAAAGATGACAACGTAGGTGTACGTGCAGACCTTAAGGGCTTCAGACTCCACAAGGGTGCTTCCCACTACGCTGGTAACGCTCACTACGAGGAATAATTTAATCTGATTCTTACACTTGTTGTAAAAACGTAGTGTTACACGGTGCGGGGTACAACTCGCACCGTGTTTTAAAATGACAGAAATTGTTAAAATTCTGTTAACAGCAAGAAAAATAAGGGGCCATTTATAGGCAGATTGGAAGGTATAAATGAGTAGATACGTCATCAAACGTCTTGTAATGCTGATCCCGGTATTAATCGGCGTTACATTCCTTGTATATTTCATTATCAGCCTTTCACCAGGTGATACAGCGGCTATGCTTGCCGGTGAAGACGCTGACGCAGCAACAATCGAAGCACTTAGACATGAACTCGGACTTGACCAGCCTGTAATCGTACAGTATGCGAGATACATGCTCAACCTGTTACAGGGTGACATGGGTAACTCCTACAAGACAGGTCGTCCGGTTACAAATATGATCGTTTCCTGTTTCCCGAACACAGCGAAACTTGCGTTCTGGTCTATCCTTGTAGCGGTAGGCATTGCGCTTCCGATCGGTATTATCTCTGCTACAAAACAGTACTCTATGTTCGATAACGTAGGTATGGTAGTAGCTCTTATCGGTGTAGCTACACCGAACTTCTGGCTTGGTCTTATGATGATCATCCTGTTCTCCCTGAACCTTGGCTGGTTACCGTCCGGTGGTAACAAGGGCTGGAGCTCTTATATCATGCCGGCTATCACACTTGGTACAGGTGATGCTGCCCTTATCACACGTATGACACGTTCCTCCATGCTCGAAGTTATCCGTGCGGACTATATCCGTACAGCGAGAGCGAAGGGTGTTCCGGAAGGAAAAGTTGTTTACCAGCACGCATTAAGAAACGCCCTGATCCCGGTAGTTACAGCCATCGGTCTTCAGTTCGGTTCCCTTTTAGGTGGTGCTACACTTACAGAGACAGTATTCGCTTGGCCGGGTATCGGTCGTTCCACAGTTGACTCCATCAAGACAAAGGATACAACTCAGGTTCTCGGTAACATTATCATTCTTACAATCACATTCAGCTGTGTTAACCTTTTAGTTGACATTCTGTATGCGTTCATTGACCCGCGTATCAAAGCGCAGTACAAGAAATAAGGAGGCATCATATGGCAGCAACAAAAGCAGCTCCAAAAAAGCGTAGCCAGTTCGAAGAAGTATGGCGCCGTTTGAAAAAGAATAAAATGGCCATGGTAGGTCTTGCGATGGTAATTTTCCTGATCTTACTGGCTGTTTTCGCAGACTTCCTGTTCGATTATGACGCTGTTGTAATCAAGCAGAACACAGCAATCCGTCTTCAGGGACCGAGTGCAGAGCACTGGTTCGGTACAGACGAGTTCGGCCGTGACATCTTAGCTCGTCTTATTCACGGTGGTAGAATTTCCCTCGTAGTAGGTGTTATCGCGGTAGGTATCGCTCTTACAATCGGTGGTACACTTGGTGCGATCTCCGGTTTCTTTGGTGGAACAGTAGATATGGTAATCTCCCGTCTTATGGACGTACTCCTCGCAGTACCGAGCTTACTTCTTTCCATCACAATCGTATCCGCATTAGGTCCGTCCATCATCAACCTTATGATCGCGATCGCAGTATCTTCCGTACCGGGTTATGCCCGTATCGTAAGATCTTCCGTTATGACTGTACGTGACAACGAGTTCGTAGAGGCAGCAAAAGCAATCGGTGCAAACAATGCACAGATCATCGCTTCCCATATCCTTCCGAACTGTCTTGCTCCGATCATCGTACAGGTATCCCTTAAAGTAGCATCCGCGATCCTTTCCACATCCGGTCTGAGCTTCCTTGGCCTTGGTGTTAAAGCACCGACTCCGGAGTGGGGTTCCATGCTTTCCGGTGGCCGTGCATACCTTCGTAACGCACCGCACCTGAC
>SVDR01000071.1 GCA_015057755.1 Lachnoclostridium sp. | reverse complement strand
AGAGACGTGAGGGCGGTTACCAGCAGCGTGACGGTCAGCAGCGCGATGGCCAGAGAAGAGAAGGCGGCTTCCAGCCGAGAGACGGTCAGAGACGTGAGGGCGGTTACCAGCAGCGTGACGGTCAGCAGCGCGATGGCCAGAGAAGAGAAGGCGGCTTCCAGCCGAGAGACGGTCAGAGACGCGAGGGCGGTTTCAATAAAGATGCACAGGGCAGAGACGGCGGCCAGCAGCGCGGCGGTCAGAGAAGAGACAGCGGTCTGAGCATTCCGAAGCCGACATTTGAGACTCCGATCAATCAGAAACAGCAGAATACAAAAGTATCCAAGAATGCTTATAAGAAAGAGCAGGATGCAAAGAAAGACCGCGATGAAGAGATGAGAGGCGGTAAGAACGGTAAGGGCGGCAAGGGCTTCAAAGCTCCGGTTATGCAGGCTCCGAAGAAGGAAGAGGCAAAGGTTGAGGAAGTTAAGACAATCGTTCTTCCGGAAGTAATTACCATCAAAGAGCTTGCTGAGAAGATGAAATTACAGCCGTCTGCAATCGTTAAGAAATTATTCTTACAGGGTACGATCGTAACGATCAACCAGGAGATCGACTTCGAAAAAGCAGAAGAGATCGCTATGGAATATGACGTTCTTTGTGAGAAGGAAGAGAAAGTTGACGTGATCGAGGAACTCTTAAAAGAGGAAGACGAGAGCGAAGACGATATGATCACAAGACCGCCGGTTATCTGTGTAATGGGTCACGTTGACCATGGTAAGACATCTCTTCTGGATGCGATCCGTTCCACAAACGTTACTGCAAGAGAGGCAGGCGGTATCACACAGCATATCGGTGCTTATACAGTAGAGGCAAACGGCCAGAAGATCACATTCTTAGATACACCGGGTCATGAGGCGTTCACAGCAATGCGTATGCGCGGTGCTCAGTCTACAGATATCGCGATCCTCGTAGTTGCAGCCGACGACGGTGTAATGCCGCAGACGATCGAGGCGATCAACCACGCAAAAGCTGCAGAGGTTGAGATCGTAGTTGCTGTTAACAAGATCGATAAGCCGAGTGCAAACATCGAGCGTGTAAAACAGGAACTTTCCGAGCATGGCCTGATTCCGGAGGACTGGGGCGGAACAACTGTATTCTGTCCGGTATCCGCAAAGACAAGAGAAGGTATCACAGATCTTCTTGATATGATCCTTTTAACAGCAGAAGTAAAAGAGTTAAAAGCAAACCCGAACCGTAAGGCAAGAGGTATCGTTATCGAGGCACAGCTTGACAAGGGCCGCGGTCCGGTAGCAACTGTACTTGTACAGAAGGGTACATTAAAGGTTGGTGACTCTATCGCAGCAGGTTCCTGCTACGGTAAAGTTCGTGCGATGATGGATGACAAGGGCAACCGCGTAAAAGAAGCTGGTCCGTCCACTCCGGTTGAGATCCTTGGTCTGAACGATGTTCCGAATGCAGGTGAGATCTTCGTTCACCACAAGAACGAGAAAGAGGCGAGAGCATTCGCTGAGACATTCATCGCAGAAGGCAAGAACAAATTACTTGAAGATACAAAAGCAAAATTATCCCTTGACGATCTGTTCTCCCAGATTAAGGCCGGCAATGTAAAAGAACTGCCGCTTATCATCAAGGCAGACGTACAGGGTTCTGTAGAGGCAGTAAAACAGAGCCTTGTGAAACTCTCCAACGAGGAAGTAGTTGTAAAAGTCATTCACGGCGGTGTTGGTACGATCAACGAGTCCGACGTTACACTTGCATCCGCTTCCAATGCGATCATCATCGGCTTCAACGTTCGTCCGGACGTTACAGCTAAGTCCATCGCAGACAGAGAGAAGGTAGATATGCGTCTCTACCGTGTCATCTACCAGGCAATCGAAGACATCGAAGCAGCCATGAAGGGTATGCTGGATCCGGTATTCGAGGAGAAGGTAACAGGTCATGCGATCGTTCGTCAGACATTCAAAGCTTCCGGCGTTGGTACGATCGCAGGTTCTTACGTGACAGACGGTGTGATCACACGCGGCAGCAAGGCAAGAATCACACGTGGCAAAGACCAGATCTTCGAGGGTCCGCTTGCATCTCTCAAGAGATTCAAAGATGACGTGAAGGAAGTTAAGGCAGGATACGAGTGCGGTCTTGTATTTGAGGGCTTCAGCGACCTTCAGGAAGACGATATGATCGAAATCTATATCATGGTAGAGGTTCCGAGATAATAAAGCAGGAAGTAACAAAGGAGGCCCGGCTCTGCAGCAGATGTCTGCTGTATGAGCCGAGCCGTTACGAGTTTTATGATACTGGTGCTGTAAGGGACCGGTATCTGGATAGTAAAGGAGTATCATGAGAAAGAACAGCATTAAAAATACAAGAATCAACGGGGAAGTTCAGAAAGCACTGAGCGAGATTGTTCGTGAACTGAAAGACCCAAGAATCCATCCGATGACAAGCATTGTGCTTGCTCAGGTAACTCCGGATCTGAAGTATTGCAAAGTTTATGTGAGTGTGCTGGCTGACGAGGAGCGTGCCAATGAGACGATCCGCGGATTAAAGAGTGCAGAAGGATTTATCCGCACACAGCTTGCAAAGAAGATCAATCTCCGCAATACACCGGATGTAACATTTGTTCTCGATCAGTCCATCGAGTACGGTGTTCGTATGTCCAGACTGATCGACGATGTGACAAAGGACCTTCCGGAAGAGACTGAGGAAGACGAGATCGAGGAGTAAGAATGGGAATTCTGACAGAAGCCTTAGAGGGCAAAAAGACCGTGGTCATTCTGGGCCACGTAAATCCGGACGGAGACTGTGTGGGCTCCTGTCTTGGTATGTACAACTATCTGACAGAAAATTTTGAAGGGCTGGATGTCACGGTATATCTGCAGTCCCTCAGCAAAAAATTCGAATATATCAAAGGCTACACAGAGGTCTGCACGGAATTTGATCCGGACAAGAAATATGATCTCTGTATTACACTGGATGCCAGCGATGTGAATCGTCTTGGCGAGTTTGCACCGTATCTGGAGTCTGTAGAGTACAGCCTTTGTATTGATCATCATGTGACAAATGCAGGTATGGCACATGTCAATGTGGTGGATGCAGACGCAAGCTCCTGCTGTGAGGTTCTGTACGGTTTGTTAGACCCGGAGAAGATCAGCCGAGAAGTGGCGGAATGCCTGTATACAGGCATCATCCATGACACTGGTGTATTTAAGTATTCCAATACATCCAGAAAGACGATGGAAATTGTAGGACGTCTCATTGAGTTTGGAATTGATTTCCCGCGGATCATCGATGGAAGCTTCTTTATGAAGTCTTACGGTCAGTCCAAGCTTCACGGATGTGCGCTGTTAAACAGCGAACGTATGATGGATGACCGATGCATTTATACGGTAGTTACACAGGAGCAGTTAAAGGAATTTGGCTGCACTGTGAAAGCGACAGACGGAATTGTGGACCAGCTGCGTGTCATTGACGGTGTGGAGGTTGTGATCTTGCTTTATGAGACAGGAAATCCTTCCGAATATAAAGTGAGTCTCAGAACCAACAGCGAAGTGGATCTGGCGCGGATCGCGGCTGTATTTGGCGGCGGCGGTCATGTGAAAGCAGCCGGCTGTACAGTGACCGGTACGGTTGAGGACATTCTGGCAGGATTAAAAGAGCAGATTGATATCCAGTGGAAAGAACTGGGAACGGTGTAAATATGTACGACGGAATTATCAATGTATATAAAGAAAAGGGATTTACTTCCTTTGATGTGGTTGCGAAGATGCGTGGAATCCTGGGACAGAGAAAAGTGGGACACACAGGAACTCTGGATCCGGCGGCGGAAGGTGTGCTTCCGGTTTGCGCTGGAAAAGGAACCAGACTCTGCGATATGCTGACCGACCACGATAAAACGTACCGCGCGACAATGCTTCTTGGCGTTGAGACCGATACGGAAGATACAACGGGAACGATTCTGGAGGAAAAGGACACTTCCCATTTGACGGAAGAGGAAGTGCGTGAGGCGATCATGTCCTTCGTGGGTGATTATGATCAGATTCCTCCGATGTACTCAGCTCTCAAGGTAGATGGTAAGAAGCTCTACGAACTGGCCCGTGAGGGAAAGGTGATCGAGCGCAAGGCGAGACCGGTAAAGATCCATGAGATCGTGATCGAGTCCGTGAATCTGCCGGAAGTGGTGATGAGTGTATCTTGTTCCAAAGGCACTTATATCAGAACTTTGTGCCATGATATCGGTGCAAAATTATCTGTCGGCGGCTGTATGAAGGAACTTTTGCGTACAAAAGTAGGACGTTTTGTATTGGAAGAGACTCTGACATTAGCAGATTTACAGAAGTTAAAAGAAGAGGGAAGACTGGAAGAAGCAGTATTTCCGGTAGAGGCGGTATTTGCGGAACTTCCGGAAATCCGTGCGGCAGAAGAAGGACTGGACAAACTGATGAAAAATGGAAATCCGTTCCGATATAAGGGGATTGGCACGGTTTCTGACGGCGACGCATATCGCGCATACAGCATGGACGGTCAGTTTATTGGTGTTTACGAGTATTCGGAAGAAAAACAGATGTTTTATCCGAGAAAGATATTTTTAGGGCAGTAGGAAAGCCCGAACTTGGGAGGAAAGCGACCAGCATGCAATATATTGCAAATACAAAAGAATTTCATATTGCAGAGCCGACGGTGGTCAGCATCGGTAAATTCGATGGGCTGCACTGTGGACATAAGAAGCTGGTAGCGGAGATGATGAACTATCGGGTTCAGGGCAGAAAAGCTGCCATGTTCACATTTTCCACACCTCCGGGAACTCTGGTAAAGGGAAAAGTACAGAATGTGATCATGACGAACCGGGAGAGAGAACAGCTTTTAGAAGAGGCAGGACTCGATTATCTGGTGGAGTATCCGTTCGATGAGGAAGTCCGCACCATGGAACCGGAGAAGTTTGTATCGGACATCCTTGTGGGGAAAATGAATGCGCAGATCATAGTGACAGGTCCGGATTGCCGGTTCGGCTATAAGGCGGCAGGCGATCGTACGCTTCTTGAGAAGCTGGCCACGAAATACGGCTACCGCTATATCGTGGTGGAGAAAGCGAAGGACACGGAATACAAGATCATCAGCAGCACGTATGTACGCGACCTGCTTGCGGAGGGCCGGATCATGAAGGCCAACAAACTGCTGGGATACCGGTATTTTATCACGGGAACAGTGGAGCATGGCAATGCCATCGGTCACAGGAAACTGTATCCGACTGCCAATCTCATACCGGCTCCGGAGAAACATCTGCCTAAGTTTGGCGTGTATGTTTCGCGCGTGACCGTGGACGGAGCTGTCTACGCCGGTCTTTCCAATGTGGGGAAGAAGCCCACAATTGAGGGGGAAAATCCGGCTGGAGTGGAGACATACCTCTATGATTTTGACGGAAATTTGTATGGAAAAGAAATAAAGGTGGAACTTCTTGATTTTGTACGACCTGAGATGAAGTTCTCTTCAATTGAAGAGTTAAAGGCTCAGCTGGATTACGATGTAAAAATGTGCAGAGAGCTGTACGATGAATTTTTACAGAATGTTTTGTAATGGAAAGAAGGAAAACCGTATGGAAACCAATCAGTTGAAAAAATACTGTTTGATCGGGGTCATCGCGGCGACGGTGTGTCTGTTTGTAATGAACGTAAAAGCGGTCATTGCTGCGGGGACGGCTGTGCTTTCAGCGGCGGCTCCTTTGCTTTTAGGCGCAGTGATCGCCTATATCCTTAACATCCTCTTAAAGAGGATCGAGAGTGTTTACTTTCCAAAGAGTAAACACCCGCGTGTGATCGCAAGCCGCAGACCGGTCAGCATTGTGCTGTCATTTGCGGCATTGGGTGTGATCGTGACGCTGCTGGTAAATCTGGTGGTTCCGGAACTGATGTCCACCATTCGATTGATGGCTGAGGAAATCCCTCCGGCAGCGGAAGCTGCACGTTTGTGGGCCATTGAAAACTCCGGAGAGATCCCGGCTATTCAGGATTCTCTGCGGAATCTGGATATTGACTGGGAGGCAGCGATCCGCAAGGCGCTGGAAGTTGTGGCAGCAGGCGCAGGCGGAATTTTCAGTTCCGTTGTAACTGTGATCGGCAGTTTGTTTGGAACGGTGACGAAGTTTGTCATTGGTACGATCTTTGCGATTTATATCCTGAGCTCCAAGGAAAAATTGGCGGAACAGGCAGACAACCTGCTGAAAGCATATATGAAACCGACGACCAGAGAGAAAATCCTCTACGTGGCAGCGACTGCCCATGAGACATTTTCCAGTTTTATCGTCGGTCAGTGCATGGAGGCTGTGATCATCGGCTCTCTTTGCGCGGTGGGAATGATGGTATTAAAGATGCCATATGCAGTTATGACGGGCACAGTGGTTGGCGTGACAGCGCTGATCCCTGTGGTTGGCGCTTACATCGGTGCTGCGGTCGGTGCTTTTATGGTATTCACAGTAAATCCGCTTCAGGCAGTAGTATTTATTATTTTTCTGTTGATCTTACAGCAGTTGGAAGGAAACTTGATCTACCCTAAGGTGGTCGGTTCTTCCATTGGGCTTCCGGGAATGTGGGTGCTGGCGGCAGTGACCATTGGCGGAGGTGTATTCGGAATCGGCGGAATGCTTCTCGGAGTACCGTTGACGGCCTCTGTATACAAACTGTTGGAAGCAGATGTGGAAAAGCGGATTAAAAAGAAGAAATAAGCAATACACATATTATAAATAGAAGAAATGAATATCCTGTATGAAGGGTATTTAGTGAGGGAAACATGGAGAAAAAGAAGGAAGAAATGAGGGCAGAGAAGAAGCATTTTCCGGTTGCGGGTGTGGCAGCAGCTGTCATCATTCTGACAGCAGGGGGCGGCTTTGGCGTGTATGCGTCTAAGGCTGCGGCATATAACGATGCCTTCTTACCAAATACGACGATCAATGGCATGGATGTGTCCGGAAAGGGCATTGAAGAGGTAAAGGCCATGATCGAAGAAGAGATTTCCGGTTACGAGATTGCAGTTTTAGAGCGTACCGAAGCCGGAGAAACGATTCGAAAAGATGAAATCGGACTGCGTTCGGTGTTCGACGGCAGTCTGGAAATGATCATTGCAGAGCAGGAGCCATGGAAATGGATCACGGCTCTGTGGACACCGGCATCTTATGAGATTGATACGATGCTGGTTTGCGATGAGGCTATGCTGGCAGAGCGAATCCGTGCACTTGCCTGCATGAATCCGGAAAATATGATCGAGCCGCAGGATGCATATCTGACAGGATATCAGAGTGCGACTGCCAGCTATGAGATCGTGGATGCAGTAGAAGGAACCGAACTGGTGGAATCCCAGGTGTACAGAGCAGTCGCAGATGCAGTGATGCTGCTTTCTGAGGAAGTGGATCTGGACGCTGCCGGCTGTTATACAAAGCCGGCGAAATATGCAGATGATCCGGAACTGGTGACTCTGGCGAACGAACTGAACCTCTATGTTGGCGCAGCTGTAAATCATACATTTGGAGATACGAAAGAGGTTCTGAACGGAGATACGATCCACAAGTGGCTGACCGTTGACGGTACAACCGTAACTCTGGATGAGAGCCAGATTACCAAGTATGTGCGTGCACTGGCAAAGAAATACAATACCGCTTACGGTTCCAGAAAAATGCAGACTTCTTACGGCGTGGAAGTAACAGTTCCTGCCGGACCGTATGGATGGAGAATGAATGAATCCAAAGAGGCTGCGGAGATTCTGGAAGTGATCCGCTCCGGCAATCAGGTGACGAGAGAACCGGAATGGCTCCAGAGAGGAGCAAGCCATGGCAAATATGACTATGGCGATACATATGTGGAAGTCAATCTGACTGCACAGCATATGTTCTTCTATAAGGACGGAGAACTGATCGTAGAGGCAGATTTTGTATCCGGCAAATCTTCCAAAGGCTGGGATACGCCGGCGGGAGCTTATCCGCTGACTTACAAGCAGAGAAATGCGACACTCCGCGGCGAAGATTACGAGACACCGGTAGCATACTGGATGCCGTTTAATGGAAACATTGGTCTTCATGATGCGGATTGGAGAGCAAGTTTTGGTGGAACACTATATAAAAATAATGGTTCTCACGGTTGTGTCAATCTTCCGCCAAAAGCTGCCCAGCTGGTTTATGAAAATATTTCTGCGGGTGATCCGGTTCTTTGTTATCATTTGGAAGGAACCGAGTCCAATACGACAACCAAAGCGAGTGAGGTAAAGGTTGGCGGAAGTCCGTCTGTAACAAAGCCGGTCGAAACAAAACCGGCAGAAACAAAGCCTGTTGAGACAAAACCGGTTGAGACAACAGCAGCTCCGACGACGGAAGCACCAACAGAAGCTCCGGAAACAAGTCCGGTACCGGAGACAGCCGAGCCGGAGACAGCCGAGCCGGAGACATCACCGGCAATTGAGCCGACGGAGCCGGAAACTCAGGCGCCAAGTCAGCCTCAGATCCCACAGGGAGTAACGGAACCGTCCACATCAGCACAGATCCCGCAGGGAGCAACATCGGCGCAGCCGGAGGGCGTAAACGGTCCGGGAGCTGTGGAGCCGGATTATTCTGCAGGACCGGGTGCGACCGCAGGAAGTACAGAGGCGGACAGTTTTGGACCTGGAATGCTCACAGAAACCCAGTCTGTCAATCCGATGGGACCGGGAGGCCCGGGCGTATAAAACGTACGAAATTTAGTACAAAAAATTATGCAAAAATCAAAGAAAATATGGTTTACATTTGAAACATAGTGTGCTATACTTTCATGGTGTGTGGCGCCGACACTCGGTTCACGGAACTTTCCAACCGGGACTTAGTGATCGGTCAGATAAAATAATTATTATATTATAAGGAGGAAATCAAGATGATTTCTAAGGAAAAGAAGGCAGCTATTATCGCTGAATACGGCAGAAAAGCAGGAGATACAGGTTCTCCGGAAGTACAGATCGCTATCCTTACAGCAAGAATTGCTGAGCTCACAGAGCATTTAAAAGTTAACCCGAAAGATCACCACAGCAGACGTGGTCTTCTTATGATGGTAGGTCAGAGACGTGGTCTCCTTGCATACCTCAAGAAAACAGACCTTGAAGGTTACCGTGCTCTTATCGAGAAATTAGGTATCAGAAAGTAATTAAAAAATTCAGGGTGGAGCGCAATACTGCACTCCACCCTCATTTTAGTTTTGAGCAGAGGAAACTTCCGAGACCGCTAAAGTGTGTACGAGTGTCGTACCCAGTTTAGTAGTTTCGGCTTCTTCTGCCAGAGTTACAAAGAAGACATTGAATTAGAAAAGAAAAGGAGAAAAGCCATGTTTAAGAGTTTTTCCATGGACCTTGCAGGCAGAACACTGACTGTTGAAGTTGGTCGTGTTGCAAAGCAGGCAAACGGTGCAGCATTTATGCACTATGGCGATACAGTTGTTCTTTCTACAGCAACTGCATCTGACAAGCCGAGAGACGGTATTGATTTCTTCCCGTTAAGCGTAGAGTTCGAAGAGAAATTATACGCAGTAGGTAAGATTCCGGGTGGTTTCACAAAGAGAGAAGGTAAGGCTTCCGAGAACGCAGTTCTTACTTCCCGTGTAATCGACAGACCGATGCGTCCGTTATTCCCGAAGGATTACAGAAACGATGTTACATTAAACAACCTCGTTATGTCCGTTGATCCGGAGTGCAGCCCGGAGCTTACAGCTATGCTCGGTTCCGCGATCGCAACTTGCATTTCCGATATCCCGTTCGATGGTCCGTGTGCAACAACACAGGTTGGTATGATCGACGGTGAGTTCGTGATCAATCCGACAGCTGCTCAGAGAAAGGTTTCCGACCTTGCTTTAACAGTAGCTTCCACAAGAGAAAAAGTTATCATGATTGAGGCTGGTGCAAACGAGATTCCGGAGCAGCAGATGATCGATGCGATCTTCAAAGCTCACGAAGTAAACCAGGAGATCATTGCATTCATCGACAAGATCGTAGCTGAGTGCGGTAAAGAGAAACATGCTTATGAGAGCTGTGCGATTCCGGAGGAATTATTCGCAGCGATCAAGGAGATCGTACCGCCGGCAGAGATGGAAGAAGCAGTATTCACAGATGAAAAGCAGATCCGCGAAGAGAACATCAAAGCGATCAAGGCTCGTCTGGAAGAGGCTTTCGCTGAGAATGAAGAGTGGTTACCGTTGATCGGTGACGCTGTTTACCAGTATCAGAAGAAGACAGTTCGTAAGATGATCTTAGTTGACCACAAACGTCCGGACGGCCGTAAGATCGACCAGATCCGTCCGTTAGCAGCAGAGATCGATCTGTTACCGAGAGTTCACGGATCCGGTATGTTCACACGTGGACAGACACAGATCCTCAATGCATGTACACTGGCTCCGCTTTCCGAGGCACAGCGTCTTGACGGTCTTGATGAGAATGAGACAACAAAGAGATACATGCACCACTATAACTTCCCGTCCTACTCCGTAGGTGAGACAAAACCGTCCAGAGGACCGGGACGTCGTGAGATTGGTCACGGCGCACTTGCAGAGCGTGCTCTTGTTCCGGTACTTCCGAGTGAAGAAGAGTTCCC
>SVDR01000003.1 GCA_015057755.1 Lachnoclostridium sp. | reverse complement strand
CGTTTAGAAAATATGTATACATAGGACTGCCGATCCTCGGCACCTTGTTTTACTTGTATTATCTGCACATTGCCACCATTGATATGGTTTACTCCGACTACATCCGCCTGATCAATTCTTATCTGCCGGATGTGTGGAACCCGGAGAAGTTCTTTGTGGCAGACCTGCTGACCAGAATGCCGATCAGCTACCTCGGACGTGCGATCAATGTTACATTGTTTGATTACAGTGTGACGTTTGACCGAATCCTCGGAGTCTTGAGTTTCGGCGCGTCAGCGTTGATCATCGGTGGATATTGCAGGAAACATCAGACTGGTCTTGGCTGGTATGCTGCCATTATGGTGTTTATGTTCAGTCTGAACAAGTGGGAAATGCTTTACAACAGCACTGGATGGATGCATTTTCTGGCATTTGTCTGCTTCTTCTATCATTATACGGTCCTTGACCGTGTATACCGAAAGGAAGGGAAAAAGCACGATCTGTTATTGATGACAATACTTCCGGCGATCACAACCATTTTTATTGCAGGTCCATACTGTGCGATTTACTCCATGACCTTGTTTATTGCCTACGGATTTATCTGGATGATGAATGTTGTGTTTGGAAAGAAGAGCGAGGATAAAGGATTTGCCAACAGGCAGATTATCCTTCTTACAGTCAGCGTGCTGTGGCCGTTACTGCTCTATATCTGGAGCAATTCACAAGCGGTATATGAGCACGCGGGGGCAGTGGAAGGCTCATTGATCGGTACCTTTTTCGAGCAGCCGAAATTTTTCCTTAAGTTTTTGTTAAAATCATGTTCTTCTGTCATTTTTGGAGTAGAATTGGTAACGGAGCGCTGGCAGAATGTTCCGAATGCGTTTTTATACCTGACAGGAGCCGGCGTGCTGGTGTCTTATTTCCTGGCACTGTGGATGAATTTCTATTATGGAATTTATAAAAAGACTCTGTTTCCTCTGATGCTGATGGCAGGAGGCGGGATGAACCATCTGGTAGTCATGGTGAGCCGCTGGATCTTCTTAAAGGATACGTATGGAATGAGCTCACGATATGCACTGCAGTATCAGGTTGGTATTTTGGGAATTCTCCTGACTTTCGCGTTTGTATGGAGAAGGGTCCGTGTAGAAAAAGCAGAAGTAAAGAGTGTGAAAAAGGGGTTAAATACAGCTGTAAAGGCAATCGCGCTGCTTATAACGGCGGTCGTGCTTAGCGGCAATTTCATGACTACGAAATCGGAACTTTCCAAGGCACCGTATCGAAAAGAACACAGCCTTGGAGTAAAAGAAATCCTTCTGGATTTCGAAAATCAGGATGATGAGGTGCTGAAACAGAAACTGGAGTACAGTAAGCCCGGCAAAAAAGAAGCCCTTAGGATCCTGAGAGACAATGGATGGAATATTTTTAAACAGGAGGATTAACCATGAAAGTTGTAATTCTGGCAGGTGGTTTTGGAACACGAATCAGTGAAGAGAGCCATTTAAAACCGAAGCCAATGATCGAAATTGGCGAGAAACCGATTTTATGGCATATTATGAAACATTATTCCCAGTATGGTTACAATGAATTTGTGATCTGCCTCGGATATAAACAGTATGTGGTGAAGGAGTTCTTCGCAGATTATTTCCTGCACACATCCGATGTGACCTTTGACCTGGCAAACAACAGCATGAAGGTGCACAACAATTATGCGGAGCCGTGGAAGGTGACACTGATCGATACCGGTCTGCACACCATGACAGGCGGCCGCGTGAAGAGAATCCGTGAGTATGTGGGTGACGAACCGTTCATGCTGACATACGGTGACGGTGTGTCCGACATCGATCTGAGAGCACTGGAAGAGTTCCACCGTGCCCATGGCAAGATCGCAACAATCTCCGCAGTAAACGTGGGTCAGAGATTTGGCGTTCTGGATATGGACGGAAAAGGTCAGATCAATTCCTTCCGTGAGAAAAATGATAACGATGGCGGTGTGATCAACGGCGGATTTATGATCATGAATCCGGAAGTATTTGATTATATCGAGGGAGATAAAACCGTTCTCGAGAGAGAGCCGCTGGAGAATCTGGCGAAGAATGGTGAGCTGATGGCTTACCATCATACCGGCTTCTGGAAGTGCATGGATACCCAGCGCGATAAGATGCAGCTGGAAGAGATGTGGGCATCCGGGAATGCACCGTGGAAGACTTGGAAGTAAGAAAAACATTCAGGAGAACTTAGATGAATTCTACATTTAGTTTTAAAGAAGTTTTTGATTTTTACAAAGGAAAAAAAGTCCTTGTGACCGGACATACTGGTTTCAAGGGCACATGGCTCTGTAGGATTTTGGTAAATGCAGGCGCGGAAGTGACCGGATATTCCCTGAATCCGCCGACAGAGCCGGCGCTGTTTGAGATGGCAGACCTGGAGGGAAAGATGAAGTCTGTGATCGGAGATATTCGCGATCTGGCTCATATGAAGGAAGTATTTGCGGAAGCAGAACCGGAAATCGTTCTGCATCTGGCAGCGCAGCCGATCGTGCGCGACTCCTACAAAGATCCGGTTTACACCTATGAGACCAACGTGATGGGAACTGTGAATATTCTGGAATGTGTCAGATTGTTCCCGTGTGTAAAGTCTTTCCTGAACGTTACGACAGATAAAGTATACGAAAACATGGAGTGGGAGTACGGTTACAGAGAGAATGACCGCTTGGACGGTTATGACCCTTATTCCAACAGTAAGTCCTGTTCGGAGCTGGTAACTCACAGCTACAAAAAGTCCTTCTTTGCAGACGGACACTGTGCGATTTCTACGAGCCGTGCGGGAAATGTGATCGGCGGAGGTGATTTTGCCAACGACCGTATCGTTCCGGACTGTATGCGCGCAGCCATGAAGAAAGAAGCGATCATTGTGAGAAATCCACATTCCACAAGACCGTATCAGCACGTTCTGGAGCCGCTGGCAGCGTACCTGATGATCGCGAAAGCGCAGTTGGAAGATGGTGCACTGGCAGGGTATTATAATGTTGGTCCGGATGACAAGGACTGCGTGACAACAGGAAATCTGGTGGATATGGTCTGTGAAGCATGGGGTGACGGACTGCAGTGGATCAACAAGAGCGACGGAGGTCCTCATGAGGCGAATTTCCTGAAGCTGGATTGCTCGAAATTAAAGAGCACGTTTGGCTGGAAACCGCAGTATGGTGTGAAAGAAGCCATTGAGCTGACTGCAGAGTGGTACAAAGCTTACGCAGCGGGTGAAGATGTGGCCGCTGTTATGGACAGGCAGATTGCGGAGATGTTCCGTTAGAATAGACATACATGGAGGATATGAACATGTTTGAAAATAAAACTGAGGCTCAGGCAAGAGAAGAAATTCTCTCCATGGTAGCCGAATATGCAGAGAAATTCCACAATCAGAAAAAGGAATTCAAAGAGGGAGACCGCATCCCGTATGCGTCCCGCGTTTACGATAAAAATGAGATGGTGAATCTGGTGGACAGTTCCCTGGAGTTCTGGCTCACATCCGGCCGCTATACAGATGAATTTGAGAAGAAGCTGGCAGAGTATCTGAACGTAAGATTCTGCTCTCTTGTAAACTCCGGCTCTTCTGCAAATCTGGTGGCTTTCATGGCACTGACTTCTCCGCTTCTTGGCGAGCGCAGAATCAAACGCGGAGATGAAATCATTACTGTAGCATGCGGATTCCCGACAACTGTAACTCCGGCGATCCAGTATGGTGCAGTTCCGGTATTTCTGGACGTAAAGATCCCGCAGTACAACATTGATGTGACAATGCTGGAGGCAGCACTTTCTGAGAAGACAAAAGCTGTCATGATCGCTCACACACTGGGCAATCCGTTTGATTTGCAGGCAGTAAAGGAGTTCTGTGACAAGCATAATTTATGGCTGGTGGAGGACAACTGTGATGCCCTCGGAAGCAAATACACGATCAATGGCGAAGAGAAGTTCACAGGAACCATTGGTGATATCGGAACATCCAGCTTCTATCCGCCGCACCATATGACAATGGGCGAAGGCGGAGCTGTGTATACAGACAGCCCGCTGCTCAACAAACTGATCCGTTCCTTCCGTGACTGGGGCCGCGACTGTGTGTGCCCGTCCGGCTGCGATAACCTTTGCGGACACCGCTTCGACAGACAGTACGGAGAACTTCCGCTCGGCTATGACCACAAATATGTATACTCACATTTTGGATACAATTTAAAGGCAACCGATATGCAGGCAGCCATTGGCTGTGCGCAGCTCGACAAATTCCCGTCCTTTGTAGAGAGAAGACGTCACAATTTCGACCGTCTGAAGGCAGCTCTGACAGAGGTGCAGGACAAGCTGATCCTTCCGGAGCCGGCAGAAAACTCCCGCCCAAGCTGGTTTGGATTCCTCCTTACTTGTAAGGAAGGAGTGGACCGTAACAAAGTCGTTCAGTATGTGGAGAGCAAAGGCGTTCAGACAAGAATGTTATTTGCAGGAAACCTGATCAAGCATCCGTGCTTCGATGAGATGCGTGCAGCAGGAGAGGGCTTCCGTGTGGTTGGCGAACTGAAGGATACCGAGCGTATTATGAAGGATACATTCTGGGTAGGTGTATATCCGGGAATGACAGACGAGAAAATTGACTATATGGCGAAAGTGATCAAAGAGGGACTGGAGCAGTGAGCGTAGAAAACGAGACAAAAACATACGACCTTTCCAAGGTCCATGCGGTAAACCTGAAACTTCTAAAAGAAGTGGACCGGATCTGCCGCAAATATAAAATCAAATATGCCCTTGACTCCGGAACACTTCTGGGTGCCATCCGCCATGGAGGCTTCATTCCGTGGGATGATGATGTGGATGTGGTGATGACCAGATCCAACTACGAAAAATTCCTGAAGGTGGTTCACAGAGAACTTTCCGAGGGGATGACATTCGTAGAGCCGGATTCCTACAACAATGGCAAGGCATTTTATGATTTCGTATCCAGGATCATGTACGATAAGAGCCAGAAACGCGTGGATTCCAAACAGATGGAGTTCTATGATGACAAGTTGACGAAGCTCTGGGTGGATATTTTCGTTCTGGATGCACTTCCGGAGGGGAAGATTTCCAAACCACTGACAAAGCTTATGCACTGTATTGTTTACGGACTGGCGCTGGGACATCGTTACGAGATTAAATATTCCGATTACCAGGGCGTCATGAAACTGTTTGTGGGAGTGCTCTCCAACATCGGTAAGCTGATTCCGTTTAAGGTGACATACAAAATCTGGAAGCGGCTTTGCGTGAAGGATGCGAAGAGCAAAACTTCTCTGTACTTCTATTCCAACTATCCGCCGAACTACTTGTACGTGGAGATGAAGAAAGAAGAAAATGATCGTGTAACGACCATTTCTTTCGAAAATGAAGAATTCTACATTCCGGAGGGCTGGGAGCATTGTCTGGTACAGCTGTATGGTGACTATATGAAGCTCCCGCCGGTAGAAAAGCAGGTTCCGGACCATTCTGACATGGAGATAATGATTTATGAGTAAGTTGCTTTCCGTTGTAGTATCAGTTTATAACGAAGAACTGGTGCTCAGGGAGTTTTTTCAGGAAACAGGGGCAGTGCTGAAGGCACTGCCCAAAGAATGGGATTATGAGCTTCTGTTCGTCAATGACGGAAGTCGAGACCAATCCCTGCAGATTCTTCGCGAGTTGGCGGAGCAGGATCCAAAGGTAAAAGTCGTGAACTTTTCCAGAAACTTCGGGCATGAGGCGGCGATGATCGCTGGTATTGACCATGCAAACGGAGACGGAATCATTTGCATGGATGCGGACCTTCAGCATCCGCCGGAGTGTATTCCGCAGATCATTGCAAAATTTGACGAAGGATATGAGGTTATCAGCATGGCGCGCACCCGCAACAAAACAGCTGGTCTGATCAAAAACATCACTTCGGCCGGATTCTATGCAGTGATCAACTTCTTGTCCGACGTAAAATTCCAGCCCAATGCCTCCGACTTCTTTGCCATGAATCGTGCGGCGGCGGATGTGCTGAGAAACAACTACCGAGAGAAAGTTCGTTTCCTCAGAGGTTATGTGCAGAGTGTTGGTTTTGAAAAGACCGTTCTGGAATATGAGGCGAGACCGCGTTTTGCAGGAGAGAGTAAGTACAGTTTAAAGAGTCTACTGAAATTTTCTATCAACACGATTTTGTGCTTCTCCGATCTCCCGCTAAAACTGGGAATTTATTCCGGATGCGGAGTGGCAGCGTTTGGTCTGATCATGATGATCTACACCATCTGGACCTGGTTCAAGTACGGAACGCCCAGCGGCTATGCGACCATCGTAGTATTGATTTCCTTTATGTTCGCAATGCTGTTTGTGATCGTTGGCATTATTGGCGAGTACATTGCAATCTTATTTGCGGAGATGAAAGACCGGCCAATCTATATTGTGAAGGATACGAAAAATCTGGAGAAATAGACAGAAGTTTACAACTTCATGAATATTTTGTGATATTTTGCGAAAAGGGGTACCAAAACGAAAATGAATCGTTTATAATACGTCGTGTCCCGAAAATGAATGTTTTACAGGAGGAGATTATTATGAAATTATTAAAGAGAATGGCTCTGCTGTCTCTTTGTGTATTAGCACTGAGCGGTTGTACTCAGAGTAGCATCAATACAAATGCTCCGCTTCCAATACCGCAGGACGGCGTAAATATTAATGACAAACAGATGGATGACCGTGAGATCGAGAAAATCCAGTTAGTAGAAGACGGAGAAACAGAGCCGGCAACCATGTTTGACTGGGAGCAAGTTGCAGATGAGGCTGAAGATATCTTTGGAGATAAAGAACTGTATCCGTTAGGTGTTAAGATGTCCTACGCATGTGATGAGGACGCAAAGACTGTGGAACTTGCATGGGTTATGAAGAATGGTACTGCAGAAGCAGATGCGTTAGCATATGCTACTGAACTGGTGCAGATGTTCAATGACATTTTGGCTGTTCAGACTACAGAGTTTGAATTTGCCAATGTAAGCTCCTTTGGCACAGTGTGGGAGCAGTTTGCATTATCCGTGCAGGTTGCGACAGAAGACGGAACTGTAATTGTAGATAAAAATTATGAGGCAGGCGATATCATTGATCTGCCGCTGCCGGAGGTTACAGGAAATGGGCCGCAGATTTCTTCGGAAGACGAAGAAAGCCCGAAGAAGCCGGGAGACAAATAAAGGATAATAAAACCTCGTCTGGAGATTTCGCAAAAGCGATTTCTACAGACGAGGTTTTCTTTTACCTATTATTCGCCGAATCTCTCAGCTGCAACTTTTAACATGTCGCGGATCGGAAGATTGTACGGGCAGCGTGTCTCGCAGACACCACATTCTACACATGCGCTTGCTTTTACAGCCATGGAAGCGTAGCGGTCTTTTGCCCAGTCGCCGAGACCATAACGGTCTAAGTAGCCCTGGAATAAAAATACGCTCGGAATGTTGATGCCAACTGTACAAGGTGCACAGTAGTTACAACGACGGCAGAAATTGCCGCTGAGCTGTTTCTTTACTTCTGCGATCTTAGCCAGTTCTTCCTCTGTCAGCGGAGCCTCGTTGGAAGCTGCCTCGAAGTTCTGCTCGATTTCCTTTAAGTCATACATACCCGGAATTACAACTGTAACGTTCGGGTTGGAGCAGATATAGCGAACTGCGATGGAACCATCTTCGATGGCGCCGCCAGCGAGCGGTTTCATCGCGATGAAGCCAACATTGTGTTCCTTACATTTTGCGATAAGTTCCTCACCCTGGCTCTCAACGATGTTGTACGGGAACATGATGGTTTCTACCCACGGGAAAGTAAGAGCTTTTTCAAATACTTCTACGGAATGTGCTGTCACACCAATGTGACCGATCTTTCCGGCCTCTTTTGCTTCCATAAGAGCTTCTAAAGCGCCGCCCGGAGCAGTCACAGTATCCAGATCCTTTAACTGCGGGTTATGTACCTGATAAAGATCGATATAATCGGTACGAAGGTTGCCTAAGCTGATCTCAATGTCCTTTGCCATCGTTTCTTTTGTGCGAGCCATGGATTTGGTAGCGAGGACAAATTTGTCGCGAAGACCTTCCAGCGCTTCGCCAAGGTAGCTCTCGCTGACTGTATAGCCTCTTGCTGTATCGATGTAGTTGATGCCCTTTTCAGCCATTGCTTTAACAAGCTCTGTTGTAGTTGCTGCATCTACTCGCTGAATCGGAATACCGCCGAAGCCCAGGCGGGAAATGGTGAGGCCAGTTTTACCAAGTGTTACATACTGCATAATTCATTCTCCTTTATAATATTACTTTTTACACTGATTTACAAAATATTCGAAAATTGGAAGAGAATCCACACACTCTGCCGGATTTGTAACCGGACCGCTCATACGCTCCGGATGCCACTGTACGGACCAGTACGGAAGAGATTCGTGTTCGATTGCTTCAACCAGTTTGTTTCCGCCTGCATCAGACCACGCGATTGCAGTAAAACCATCGGCAATCTTGTCGAGACCCTGATGATGGTAGCTGTTGATCAGCAGGGATTCGCCGAACAACTGACCAAGAATGGAATCTTTTTTGATCTCGATCTCATGGTTTACACCCTTGGAATGTTCGCCGCCGAGCTGGGACGGAATATCCTGAATCAGAGTTCCACCGAAGTATG
Organism: Lachnoclostridium sp.; assembly: GCA_015057755.1. The sequence continues at coordinate 58,973 of SVDR01000003.1, read as the reverse complement.
CGTTCATGACCTGAACACCGCGGCAAATACCAAAGATCGGTTTCTTTGTCGGAACGAATGCATCCATAATCTTCCATTCCTGAATATCACGTGCCTCATCAACAAAGATATTGTCAAACATTTTTTCCTGTCCGTACAGGTGAGTTGCAACATCTTTGCCGCCGCTGAGGAGCAGACCGTCCGCAATCTCTGCATATTCCGCAATTACATCGTCGTTAATCGCAAGAATCGGGATACCGCCGGCTTTTGCTATCATTTCCGCATAGTTTCGGTTGATAGACCACTGCGGAGTTCCGTTTGCTGCAGTTGCAGTGCCGCCTGTGATTAAAATAATCGGTTTCATGATTCATACATCCTTTCAATATAAAAATTACGATTTGTTCGTCTACATGAAAAATGTCGGTTTTATCCAGATTCAGTATAGCATATCCGCGTTGAAATTGGAATAAAACATAGAGAGAAATTATGTGGGTGTCATATGGTACAGTGGCTGCATGAATTTATCTGGGGGCCCGGAATGCTGGCTCTGTTTTTGTTTGTCGGTATCCTCTATACAATGAAGCTGAGAGGGTTTGCAATCTTAGGATTTCCGAAATGGTGGAAGGCGACCATCGGAAGCTTATTCAAAAAGTCGGAGCAAAATTCGAGTGATATCTCTTCTTTTCAGTCCGCCTGCACAGCCTTGGCGGCCACGATTGGAACCGGAAATATTGCAGGTGTGGCGACAGCCCTTCTGGCAGGCGGTCCTGGTGCGATTTTCTGGATGTGGGTGTCTGCTTGTTTGGGAATGGCAACCGCATATGCAGAAACAGAATTAGGAATGAAATACCGTCGGCGAGACCAAAGCGGAAACTGGATGTCAGGAGCCATGGTATATCTGGAACGCGGGCTTGGCAGCCGATGGCTGGCTGTAATCTACGCAGTGCTCTGCCTTCTGGCTTCCTTTGGAATGGGAAGCATGGTTCAGGCCAATGCGATTTCGGAAACCTTTGAGTTTGCATTTTCCCTGCCGCCTGTATTCATTGGTCTTCTTCTTACAATACTGGTTGGGAGGATTCTGGCCGGCGGCGCAAAAGCGATTGCAGCAACGGCAGAAAAAATGGTTCCTCTGTCCGCAGCCATTTATATGATTGTTTCAGGAATTGTCTTATTCGCCTTTCATGAACAGATTCCCGGAGCATTTACAAGAATTATGACAGATGCTTTTTCCTTTCAGAGTGCATCCGGAGGTGTCACGGGATTTTTTGTCAGCAAATGTGTGCGGTACGGAGTATCCCGAGGTGTCTTTTCCAATGAAGCCGGACTTGGAAGCATGGCTGCATTAAATGGAGGTGTCGCCCATGCAGAACCGGGAGTTCAGGGACAGTGGGCCATGTTTGAAGTGTTCTTTGATACCATTGTTAGTTGTACTGTGACGGCACTTGTGATCCTTTGCACAGCAGGAGAGGAACTGAATGGCTATAATGGAAACGGGGCAGAATTGACCGGCATTTGCTTTGAACGCGGACTTGGCAGCCTGGGTGGATATACCGTGTCCATGTGTGTGGCATTGTTTGCTTTTGCAACGATCATCGCATGGTATTATATGGGGCGGCAGGCGGTAGCGTACCTGGGTGAGACCATTGGGCGGGATGTATCGAAATTTTATCTGGGCGGATACCTGATCTGTGTGTTCATGGGGTGTTTGGGACCGATGGAGACTGTGTGGGAGATTTCAGATATTTTTAATGGAATGATGGCAATACCGAATCTTCTTGCATTGATCTTATTGGCGGGAGAAGTGAGGAGGCCATAAAAAAAGCATCCGACCGGATGCTTTTTCTGATACATATTTGAAAAGGGAGGAGAGCTGGTAATAAGGATTACCAGCCCGAGTATTATGAAAAAAATCTTGTAAGCATATATGTGTTGCAGCAAATGCTTTTCTTTTATGGTTATATCATATCTGGTAAAGATGTAGAAAGTGTGATGAGTATGTAACCATTTTGTGAACAATATCCGGCGAAAAAGTGGCAGATGTTCATAGTTTGTTCACATCCGCTTGGTAATCCTCGCGCCGTCCATTCCAAAATCGGCGCGGTCCACTCTCGATAAACTAGAGCAGCCAATCAACAGAGGCCGGGAGCTTTTTCCCGGCCTCTGTCCCTGTCTCTGGGTTTGCTTCTGCAGGTTCTTCTGCAGACCTCAAAAGGCCCATCACAGAGTCTTCCATCTTCATTCTTCCTTTTTCCCTCTTTTTCTCTTCCTTTCAAAAAGCCCGAAAAGAAAAAAGAACCTTTCTTTGAAACTCCCTCATGAGGCCCTTAAAAAAGCGGAAAAGAAAAGCGAAAAGAACGAGAAAACCTTGTAAATACAAGGAAAAAGGGAACACAGACACGGACCCAGATTCAACTCTTCGAATGAATCCGGATCCTCGGTTGGGTGAGAATGAGGAAAAAAGGGAAGAAAGGGAGTTGGACCTGGAGGGCCTGTTGAGGGACCTTGAGGGTCCAACTCTGGGAGAGGGAAAATGGAATGGATTGAGACCTGGTGAGGCCGGAGTGAGGCTGACTGAGGCCGGATGAAACCGGCCGAAAGCCGACAGAGGCGGTAGATCGAGAGGTGAAGCTTTGCGTTTTTTGTGTGAGGCCTTCTGCTAGAAGGGCGAACCCCAGAGGGATAATTCGATGATTTTCATTTGGACGATTTGATGATTTTTCGTGGTTGATGTGTTGATTCTGAGTAGTCAGCGTGTCGATTCTGCTTGGTCAATGAGTCGGTTTTGAAATGGAGTTGAACATAGAAATTCCGAATAAATCGAATTATTCCGAGTTTGTGGTAAAAAAGCCGATTTTCGGGCTTGAGAGGTTCAAAAATCCGCTGTTTATGGCCGTTTTGTAGCTAAATAATGTCATTTCTGTGAACAAATGAGACGTGATTCCGAATCATTCACCTTGAATAAATGAAAAGGAGTATACCGTATGGAAAGACAGGGAAAGAGACGAAGAGACATTCATTTTAAAAGTAGCAAGAACGATTCCACGTATTGTACCCATACAGAACTTGCGAGGGAATATGCCAGGCTGCTAGAAGCCAATACAGAAGTAGAGGCATATGAAGTAGAGGTGGAACTGGACCAGGAGATATTCCCGTACATCCCAAGAGTGGACATCCGAAAAGAGTATTTTGAAGGAGCATGGGTGAGTGATTTTGTGATCCGATACATGAATGGAACGATCGCTGTCCGGGAGATAGTGACGGAGGAAATGCTGTCAAAGAGAGCAGTCATTGAAAAACTGGAATTTTCCCGAAGGTATTGGGCTCTATCCAAGATTGACAACTGGAAAATCGTTGTGATGGAGAAGGAGGTGTAGCGGATGTTCTACGAGTATATGGGAGAGACTTTTCGTTTGGTTAAACGGATGGAAGACGGAGAGTGGATCATATCGTACGATCACCCACGTGAACCGAGATTTATTCCTGAGTCCGAAAATAATTCAATGACGAGAATAGCCTTTCCGGCCGATTTCTTGAACCGCATGGAGAAAGAGTCCACAGAGGGACAAAAACGGCGAGAAGCACTCATTTATCCATTGATAATCAATGAAAAGTGCATTTTTGACCGAAAAGAGAGGCGAAAAGTGGCTAAGGAAGTGGCGGAGAATAATCAGACAACTATCCGCAGGATACAGCTGTTGTATTATAAACATCTTGCTGGAAGGCCATTAATCGAAGAACGAGAAGTAATTGAGAGACCCAAAACAGACGTTGAGAGGGTGTTTTCATGGGCGATTGAAGAGTTTTACTACAGTGCCAAACGGGTTTCCCTGCAAACAGCATTTGACCTTATGCTTTTGGCGCGATTTATGGATGAAAACGGTGTTCTAAAGGAAGACAGCCCGACCTGGTGGCAGTTCCGGCACTATTTTTACAAAAACGGGTATCACAGGCAGGCGCGGAAAGGAATTGCACGTGAGGGACTTTCGGATTATCAGCGGAACCAGAGAGGGCTCCATGGTTCTGAAATGGAATGGAGAAAGCGGGTTGGCGCATATCAGATGGACGCAACGCATGCTGACATCTACCTGGTGTCAAGAACGGATAAGAGCTCTGTAATCGGACGACCGAATATTTACATGGCAGTCGATACCGTGACACAGCTGATTGCCGGAATATACATTGGGTTTGAGGATGGCGAGGAGGCTGTGATCGCCTGTCTCTGTAATGCGGCTGAGGATAAGGTTGCGTTCTGTAAGAAGTATGGGATTGAGATTACTGCGGACCAATGGCCGAGCCGCGGTCTTCCAAGCGAAATCATCACCGACAAAGGCAGGGAATTCACGGGAAAACGTGTGATGGAATGGGTCTCTACGTTTGGGATTGATATCCAGACACTTCCGCCGTTCAGGCCAGATAGTAAAGGCCTGATCGAGAAGAGCTTTGATCTTCTGCAAGACAGATATTTTCCATTCCTTCGAGGAAATGGTGCAATCGAAAGAAACTTTGAGGAGCGATGGGCAGTTGATTACAGAAACCAGGCTGTCTTGAATCTGGAGGAATTCACGAAAATCGTCATTCACGCAATCTTGTATCTAAACAGCAGCCGGGTGCTGCAGGACTGCCCGGCATTACCATGTGAAGCTGACCCGGTACCGGCAAGATTGTGGAACTGGTATACGGAACAGGGCAGATCCGATATGATCCCGGTCGATGAGAAATTAGTATACCGGATGGGTCTGCCACGTACTGAGGTTGCCATGAGCCGAAAGGGAATCTTCTACAAGGGTCTCTTATACGGGCATAAATATTATAATCGAATTTTCGAGAATGTAAACGGAAAGGAGAAAATAACAATCGCATTTGACCCGAACGATGTGTCAAATATCTATGTGCGGACGGAGAAGGAATGGGTTCAATTTGAACTTTCCAGTTCGTACAAGCGGTATATGGGAATCACGGAGGATGAACTCCGGGCCCAGAAAAAGGCAGAACGGGAAAAACGAAGCGAACTGCAAAAGGCAGAAGCTGAAGGAAGACTGAAGTTCATAAAGGAAGTGAGAGGGATCCTTGATGGGAAAGAAAGCGCTGTCAAGGGCAGAGTGAATCCAGAGATTATCAAAAAGAATCGTGAGAAGGAGGTCGTGTAATGAAGTACATAAACGAAGTCATGGTATCCGCGGAGTACAAAGAAGAGAACGGAAATCCATATATGGAGGCGCTGCCGGAACAGTTGTCGAGGGAAGCATTCAATGAGATGATCCGCAGCAATCTGCCTGGCTCATATGGTATGGAAAAACTGAGCCCACAAGAACGGCGTGCGAAAACGATGGATCTGGATAAGTGGTTCCAACCGATGGACTATATGTATGTGGTATATGACATGCTGTACCGTGCAATGACATCTACTTATCAGTCTAAGACGATCGTCGAGAGTGTCCGTCAGCTCAATGCGATATATATGGACTTTCGAACAGGACGGGAACGCTCACTCCCATATGCAACACAGGTGTATTCGGGAGCAGTTCTTGGAGTGCCGGGTATCGGAAAAACGTCTACGATCCGCAGGTGTCTGAGTCTCATGCCACAGGTCATCCTACACACGCGGTATCAGGGAAAGGAGTTTTACACGAAGCAGATCAACTACCTTGTGGTGGAATGTCCGTCTGACTGTTCCATTAAAACGATGGTCTTTAATACCCTTGCAGCGATAGACCGGGCACTTGGATCTGATTACTTTACACAGATTGCAAAGTCGAGGAATCTTGCAGCAAGCGCTCTTTCTGCAAAACTGAAAATCATCTGCATGAACCATCATGTAGGAGTCATTGTGATCGATGAGATACAGAATGCCGTGCGGACAGCCGCGAAGACAAACCAGACGAAGCCGCTGATCAAGTTTCTGGTTGAGTTGACAAACGAGACCGCCACGTCCCTGCTCTTTTGCGGAACCCTGGATGCGGAAGAGTTGTTTGTTCAAAAGGAACATCTAAAACGCAGAACAAGAGGTCTGAGACTCCTGCCGTTAAAGTATGATGTATCATACCGGAAGTTTATCACAGAGCTTTGGAACTATCAGGTCACATTGAAAGAGAGTGAGCTTACAGAGAAACTGATGAAGCAGATTTATGACCTGACCGCCGGGATTCCCGCATACATCGTGAAGGTGGTACAGGAAGCGCAGATCCAGGCAATCCTTACGGGTGCGGAGAAGGTCACGTATGAGCTGATGAAGCAGGCAGTCGCAATGCTAGGAATCGATGTTCCCAAGTATTACGGAGGCAACGGCACAAGCATATCGGATTTTAATGTGAAGGAAGTAGAGATGGAAGGATCTGAGGAATCAGGCCATCGTTATTTTGCAACGAAGCGAGGCCGGCCGGAATCGGGAAGAGATGAGACCGATATTCTGGAATTGTCAAAAAGTGGAACGGACTTCCTAAAGAGACTTGAGGAGTTAAATCTGATAGAAAGAAGGTGTATATAATGCTCCCATATTTTCCCACTCCATACCCGGATGAACTTTGGTACAGCGTATTGTGCCGATTCCATATCAGGAGCTGTAATAAGAGCATGCTACTGAACCGCAGTAGCGAAGAGCCATTCTTTCTTTTTCCAAATCGGAGTATCTTCAATATACTGCAGACACTGCCGGAGGACGTCTTTGATGTAAAAAAACTGGTCATAAACCATACACTCTTCCCTTACTTCTGTAGGATCAAACCATTTGAGGAAAAACAGAGACTGTTGGAGTCCGTATCTCAGGAGAAACAAGTGGACTTTGGGTGGAAAACGACACCGAGAACAAAGCAGACACTGCGGTATTGTCCAATCTGCCAGAAAGAAGAAGTTGACAGATACGGAGAGAGTTACTGGCACAGGGAACATCAGCTACCATTTATGACAGTCTGTCCCAGACACCATTGCAGACTGATCGAATACCAACGGGTGACGGAGTGGAAGCAGAGCATTGTGCTGCCAGATTTTATCGAAACGGTTGGAGAACCAGACTTTGAGGTAAAGGAGTATGAGTCGAAACTGGCTGATATGATGTACCGGTATCTGGTGGCACCGTTTGAGCTTAGCCCGACTAAGGGCTACAGCAATCTGGATCACGAACTGGAAGCAAAATATCGTACGGTTTGCGGGAGCCGTATAGGGATGATTGACACGGAGAAGCTATACGAGGACCTTGTTGGTTTTTACGGACCACAGATTATACGCTCCTGCTTCGGAGGATATTTTACACAGGGCCTTTCCATGAAGTTGCGCAGTTGGAATTTTCCGTCGCCGGAACGATACATCATTCTCGCAACTCTGATCGGTCAAATGCCGGAAGAAACCTTTGGAAAGCCGAATGCTGCAGGCGAATATGAACGGCAGCTATGTGGATCACCATATAAACGGCTCCGATACAAACGGCAACGGACCGCATAAAAAAATAAACGGGTGCCCCAGAGGGCATCCGTTTATTTATGAATCGAGGTTGTCAAAGTAGTAAGCTAATGCTCTGACCGCAGCCGGCCATGTGTAGCCCTCATACTTGACGAGGTATGTAATGCCGTCATCCTGTTCACGGTTGGACCATCGGTGGTATTTGTAAATGGTGTTTCCCATACCGTCTGTTTCTGTGAAGAAGACGAGGCTGTCATGCTTCCGGCTTCTCCAGCAATGGTACTTCCTTGCATTTGGATGGCTCGCGAACCAAATGCTGTCCGGGTGGCGAGAGCGGAGGAAGCTTACAAGATTTGTTTTCTTAGCTTCCAGTATCATTGTGTCACTGATCTTATCAAAATTCTTCATTTGTTATTTTTCCTTTCTTCTTTTACTTTCCATTACATACGAATTGAATTCTGAGGCCAGAAGGCCGAACTTCTCATTATTGCCCTGCATGCTGATCGCTGGGTTCAGCATATAATGTGAGGTTGTGAGTTTTACGATCGCTTCTGCTTCAGTCAGCTCCTTCAGGACCTTGGAAACAAGGGATCTGTCTTTGATCTCACAGTTACCCATGATGTCAGCATAGGTGCAGAAAATGGAATTGTTAGAATCTGCGTTGTACATGAGGTACAGAAGTACCTGGGTCTGCTTGTTTGCAAAGTGTGCGATAACGGGCAAAGCCTGATTATTAAAAATGCGGCGGTAGTTGCGGAGAGAACAGTTCGAGGTTGTGACAAGCTTGAGCTTTCCATCAGACCGCATGAGCTGTGGAATCTTTACGGGAAGTTTCATATACAATATCCTTTCTTTTATGATTATTCTCTTATATATAATGTGAGTTTTAGGGAAAATGGCGAATTTTATTTTGAAATTTCTGCAAGTTTTTTTGACGGAAATTCTTTCGCGATCTGTCAGGCTCAAACAAAAAAGCAGAATCTTGGATATAGAAAAATCAGACTCTGTAAAATTGAGAAAACCTTGTATTTACAAGGAAAACCGAGGTTTTTCCCAAGTTGTTGTTATTATCTGGTATTTATGCCAATTAACTTGTTCATACCTTATGAGAACCTTGGGAGAACCCAGAGCAACCTAGAGGCGCCATCCGAGGCCATGAGCAGGCCGAGCTATTGTTAAGTTTGCATGAGGCCACAATCCCGCGGGTAAACTTCTTGAAATCATGGCGGGATTGTTCTTTAGAGTCCATCAGAATCCAGGTGTTTCCGTCACAGAGAGTGCCCTGTGTCATCCTCGAGTGCCTGATGTATGCCGCCCTGTGTTTGTTTGGGTAAGAGTGTAACTGGAAATCTTCAGCAAGTGGATGACACAGACATCAGGAGTGCAACAGGCTTCATCAAATAGAACAATGAATCTGGCTTCATAGATCCCGGAGGGATTCGGCCTCATAAGGAACTCTATAGGTACTGTAATACATAAGTGGAGGAAGATAAGCGGATAGATGTATACACAAATAACAAGGGAAATGTGTGGATAACATCCCATTAACTCACTTACATTGTGAATAATCGAAATTTAGTGGTGTATAAGGGTAAGAAGTGCGATTTTTTGTTGAGCATTCTTGCATAATACTATTAGAAGGCAATATACAAGGTGAGGTACAACATGAGGAAGATAGGGAAATACTATATCATCCACGAAGACGAGATGGATGAGCTGTTATTAGAACGTGATCGGTATCATGTATATAAGGTGGCGGCTGAGATACGCCAGGAGGATAGACAGCATGAAACGGATCCTGAAGACGATTCGTAACCTGATCGCATGGACCGGGATATGGATTGTTCCAGTACTGGCGCTAATCCTGCCACGGATTTATGAGAACATCGAGGTATCGCAAATCGCAATCCTCTCCCTGGCTGTTCTGGTGTGGATCATGTTTAATAATCTCTGGTCCACAGTGTGTGAGGGAAAGAGCCTGGATGAGTTTGTGATCGGAGATGGATTGATCCCGGATTCGCGGATCAGGAAGGAGTCCGCATTAAAGCAACAGGCCATCCATCCACAAGTACCGGGCAAACTGCTATCAAAGGAACCGGAAGGGATCGTTCTTGGAAAGTGGAGAAAGAAGTACGTGCGAATCCCGCTGGACACAGTATATCACTACTGTATCATCGGAGGACCAGGTTCTGGAAAAACATCCACTGTTCTTCTTGATACGCTGCTTGCGAATTTCGCGGCCAGAAAACAGTCATATCAGACCTTTGCTATCGACATCAAGGGAGAACTTCATGAAAAATCAACCTACAGGTACGATGAGGAGGTCATGGTGGTTGATCCCAGTGACCGTACAAGCTGTGGATGGGACCCGTATTATCGTTTACACAAAAATCCATCAGGCGATCTGCTCATAGAGACCATGGAAGAGATTGCTCAGTCCCTTATCATCAGCACCAGTACTCAGGACACCTTTTTCGTGGAGAACGCCCGGACCATGTTCACAGGGCTGCTCCTTTACTTTTACAAACAGGGAGATTCGTTCATCGACTCTGTGAATCGAATACTAGAAGCTGAACTAGGGACACTGATTGCGGACATTATTTCAGAGAGTGACCGGAATGATCTGCATTATAAGTATCTGGCGAAGTATGCAGGGAAGAAAGCCGAGAGTATCGAGGACATCATGACGGAAATGACCACATCGTTATCTATCTTCAGCAAATCCGACATCCGCTTCTGTCTGCGGGACAACTATACAAAGGCAAGTCCGATGTCATTCCGTGAAGGTAAGTCGATCTTCCTGGCAGTTCCGGAGCATTTGCTTGAAAGCTATAAACCGCTTATGCGTCTGTGTACGGTTCAGACCCTGAGGGAGCTTGAACGCCGGAGTGAAAACGAAGAGAAGCCTGTTCTGGTCGTGATCGATGAGTTTGCCAGACTTGGTCGTATCGAGGGAATCTTCGGAGCTCTGGCAACACTCCGCAGCAAAAAGGTTATGATCCTACTCGCGTTCCAGTCCCTGGGACAGGTGGAGATGGTGTACTCAAAAGCGGAGTCGAAAGTGTTGGTTGATAACTGCCGCGTGAAGGTTATCTGTGAAGCGAGTGATCCCGAGACCGGCCGGATGGTGTCTGAATGGGCCGGCAAATTTAAGGACAAAAGGGAAACACAGAACACGGGAAAGAACCGCAACCGATCATACTCTTATGAAGACCGTCCGATCATAGAGACCAGTGATCTGGTAACTCTAACAAGAGACGAAGAAGTGATAATCGTAGTGTCTGGGATCGGGTATCTGAGGATTAAGAAAGCCTTCTATTTCAAAGACAAAATGCTAAATATCCTGGCTGATAAGGTCAGGGAATATAACCAACGACTTGGAGGTACATAGATGAATTATAACAGCTTCGAGAATAGCTTTTACGATGCATTGGTAAATGCAATGGAACCCAGAGGGTGCACGCTTACTAAAACTATGATACACAGGAATAATGAAGACCTGGCCGGAATCGTAATCTGTCGAGATTTTACACATGTGGGTATCGTGATATACCCGAAGGACCGGTATGAAGAATGGAAAAAAGGGTTATCGATGGAAGAGCTGATCCTGGGCATCCGTGAAGATGTTCTTTTTAAAAAGATGTCGGCGCTTGATATTCAAAGTTTTGACGCGGAGCAGGCGGCTAAAAAATTGATGGCATGTGTGGTGGGATATGAGAGGAACAAGGAATGGCTGCAGCACATCCCACATCAGCGGGTTGAAGATATGGCTCTTTATGCCAAATGGTGTGTGGAAGACGATACTTCTTTAGTTGTGAGCAAAGAAATTATGGGACAACTTAGAATGACGAAAGAAGAAATGCTTGGTATGGCGACGGAGAACCTAAGACGTACAGCAAACTTTTATCCACTCGAAAACTTCATCTTTGGTTTTGATGATATTAGTATTTATCAGAGGGAATTTAACGGTTCATTTGACCGTTCGATCGTAGGAACCGCAAACCCGATGTATCTGCTCGGAAGTTCCAGAGGGCTTCAGGGTGCGGCTGTGGCTCTTGATCCAGTTGTGATGAAGGCCGTACATGAATGTCTGGATTCGGATTTTTATATGTTACCATCTTCAATCCATGAGACAATCATCATCCCTACAAAGGAGTGGAAACATGGAGTCGATGTGTTGAGGAACATGGTGCGCAGTGTTAATGCTGAAAATGTCCCAATGCAGGATCAACTGACGGATAATGTGTATTACTGTGATGGCCACAAGCTGAAACTGGCCGGAGCAGAACAGAAAATGACAGTTGGAACTTCCATGGAAGGACATAAACACAGAAGATAAAGGAGATTTGAAATATGAGTATGCAGACACAACTTACTATGATGGATATGTACCGAAGTTTCGCGGGCACAAAGAAACCATGTAGAGAAATTGAACTGGTTGTAATGAAGGATGACAAGAAAACCGTCAGACCAGAGTCAGAATCAGACACAGAGTCAAGAAGAAGACGAAAACTGCCATGGTACAGATAACGATTGAATAAGAGGTGGTCAAATTATGACCGAACTGGAACTTTTACAAAAGAAACACCGGGAAGAAGCGGCCAGAAGACGCGCGAGTTTAAAAGAACGCAAAAGGCGTACACACAGACTGATTGAGAGAGGCGCCATTTTGGAGAGTGCAATCAATGAGGTGGTACCGGCCGTCAGCCTTTCAAACAGCCAGATTGAGCAGTTGGTGTTTTTCTCGGTCCTGGCACCAAAATCTATACAACTACTGATGGAGATGGGACGTTAAAATCCCTTCTCTTTTTTAATAAAGAAGGGCGCACTTATACACCACCCTTGTGGGGTGGTGTAAATAACAGCCCACAGGCAGCAAATAAATTTCAAGGAGTGATTCAGATGGCAAATTTTCATTTGAGCGCACAGATAATAAGCCGATCAGAAGGCCGTTCCGCGATTGCGGCTGCGGCTTATCGGTCAGCAAGCAAGATAGAGAGTGAGTGGGATGGTCTCACATATGATTTTACAAGAAAGAACTGGGTGGTCCACAGCGAAGTACTAACACCGGCTTATGTTCCGGAGCAGTTTAAAGACCGATCCACGCTCTGGAACTCGGTTGAACAGGCAGAGAAGTCCAGTAATGCACAGCTTGCGAGGGAAATTGAAATCGGACTTCCGAAGGAGTTGGTTCTGGAAACGCAGATCGCATTAGTGCGGGAGTATATTTTGGAGAATTTCATTTGCAACGGGATGTGCGCGGACTTCTCGATCCATCATCCGCCAATCACGAACGGAAAAGGAATCCCGGTAGATAAAGATGGAACTCCGACAAACGATCTGTCAAAGATGATCTTCCGAAACTGCCACGTCCACATCATGCTGACTATGAGGCCGATAGATGAAAACGGGCAGTGGGAGTCAAAGTCAGAAAAGGCATACACCTGCCGGAGAGACAATCTTCAGATGAACATCCCGGCCCGTTTCATAGCACAGGCCGAAGCAGAGGGTTGGAAGAAACTGTATTACTACTATCAGGGAAAGAGAAAAGTGAAAATGACTGCGGAAGAAGCAGAGGAAAAAGGACTGAAACGTGTGAACAAGTATCCGGCAACCGTGAAAATGCTGAATCCGTCCATCCAGCAGTGGAGTTCTAAGGATACCCTTAAAAGATGGCGTGAGAACTGGGCGGTTACTTGCAACCGTGTACTCGAGGAGAATGGGATTGATACACGGATCGATCACCGTTCATATGCGGAACAGGGAGTCGCAAGAATCGCAGGTGTACACATGGGAGTTCAGGCTTTTCAGATGGAGAAGAAAGGAATCCGCACCGACAGAGGCGATTTGAACCGACAGATTCAGGAAGATAACCGCTTCTTGTACAAGTTGGAAGTGGAACTCAAACAACTGGAAAATAAGGAAAGGGAACGAATGAAGCATATTGCGTCACGTCTGGAAGGAATCCGGGCGCAGGCGATCGTGACAGCATATCAACAGCTCGCGCTGTCGGAAGAGGCAGTATCGGAGCAGGAACAGAAGAGGACAGCTTTGGAGAAGGCACGTGCCACAGCAGAGGCAACGGAACAGCTTTTGGCAACGATCGAAGCATTGGGTCATGTGATCGCAGAGGCACAGAGACAGTTGGAGAAAACCAATCCGTTTCAGATTCAAAAGAGGAAGCTTCTAAAAGAAGAGATAGTGGAGAACGAAAAACATCTACAGGTCTTAAAACAACGGCTCGCGGAAGTCAAGCATATTTCACAGAAGGAGAAAGGAAAGGCAACAATCAACTTCGGAGTATATGAAGAGAAGCAGAAGCGGATTCAGAAGTTACAGGAGCTGCAGTTTTCTCTATACAGGGAGTTTCATATGCTCGTACAGACCAATCAGACCCTTACGAAAGAACTGAAAGACTTAGTCCGTGGCAAGAGACCGGCATACGATTCTTTGGTTGAATCCAAACTGAAAGACCACTATCAGGAAGGCTACAACGTCAGTTTACTCAAACAAGCCAGAACCAAAGCACCGGATCTGCTTGGTTCTGGCCCAGAGAGTCTTCACAGGGACCTTTCATATAAACGAAAAATTCTTTGATGGCAATATGCACTGCTCCATCTACACCGGCGGCCAAGATATTTGGTCGCTTTTTCCATACCCTCGTCAAGGTGCACTGCTCTCACGACAAATATTTAGGCGCTCTGCCGCTTCGCACCCATCTATCGCATTGGTAAAATGAAAACAAAATAAGAAAAGGAGGAAGATTATGCAGACATATGACTACACGGAAGAAGGATTGATATCGGGTGAAGTATATGATGCGATAGCCAAAATGCGAGGACATGAGCTCGCTAAAGTGCATAAGGCAATCTTAAAGATGAAGGAGGATGATAAGAAGGAACGGGAAGAGAAACTTTCAGAGTGGTTTGCTACAACGATCTTACCAGTCTTGAAGGATGTGGCTGAGTCTGTGGATGCGCTGTTAGAAATTCAAGAGGACAAAACAGAATTTGCTGCTACGATTAAACACAGTGCGGGTTTTGAGGTGGAAGTAGATGCGAAGCGGCTACGTATGGCATTATATATGGCCGATGTAATATCAATGGAAAATATGGACGAAGAACTGTGGTTTACATTGGTCTATAAGAAAGACCATTTAGTGAAGTAAAATGCCCGGAAACACTCAGTTTTCTATTGATAATCAATGGATAGAAAAGAAAAGGAACACCAGTTCGATTATGAGGGCGATTGACCCACAATCGGGACAGCCTTTCTGATACGATTTCTATGGGTAAGACCCAGAAGAATCGTTGATGGAGGGAAGAAACATGGAAGCAAGATACCTTTGCACTCTGGACCCGGAATTGCATGAGTGTCCTCATTTACATAGAGGGAAACTGACCTGTTCGAAAGGCTGTTACTGTTGTTTCCGGGAAAAGGACGAACCACCCAAGCGACAACCAAAGTGGTTCGAAAAATACTATAGGAACTATCGATAAGCAAAAACGCTTCCCATAAGTCTGGCTATGGGAAGCGTTTTTCTATATCAAGGGTAATCAGTCCTCATCTATAAACTTGATGACATCCGATACTTCGCATTGAAGAATCTTACAGAGTTGGTTGATGGTGTTGGTGGATACACTGTTGCCCTGCTTAATGCTATAATAAGTGGCTTTGCTGAAACCGGCCTTCTGAAGCTTATAGGACGTGACATTTTTCTTTTTCATGGTCTCAAACAATGGTTCGTAACTGATCATGATCCACCTCGATTCTTAGGATGATTTAAGTATAAGGTGGGAAAAATTGGTTGAATATGTACGAATATCCGAGTATAATTAATGCATATAGATCAAGAGGTGTTTTTAATAAATTCAAGACAGGAGGTGGAGGAATGCCTGAATGTGCCAAGCGAGGATCTTCATTAGGACCTATTGTATATGCGCGAGATTGTACTATTAAAGACAGAAAACAAGTATTTTATTGCAGTACAACGTCATGTCCCGCAAAGATGGAGTTAGTGGATGTTGCGAATCCTGAAAACGCATATTTTAGAACATGTCAAGGATCTCCTGACCATGTAAGTGATAAGTGCATCAAGTGTAATATCAAGTTTGATGAAACTCAATATGAAGAAAAGCAGTTTGATAAAGGTGAATTTTTTAGCACGTTGTTGGGTTCTAAAAAATCAATAGTCAGAGGTAATACTGGAGAAAATGCACAAACAGTAGGTGGCTCTAAAAAACCAATCACAACGGTAAGAATGCTTTATGCTATGTGTATAGGTAAAAAGAAAACGGATAGTTATAATGGAATAAGCATTAATGACTTACTTGCGGATGCTGAAAATTACAACGATTATAAAGATGGAATTGATCAGCCACTATTAGTGGAATGTACGTTTTATAAAAGTGTAGTAGGAGAATATGCGTTACTAATGAATTATCCAGTAAATTATAAAATGCATAAAGGCCATGTAAAAGTGGTGTTTGATTCTGAAGAACTTTTTAAGCAACAATTTAAAAAGCTAAAGGGATCAACACATAAGGAGTTAATTGTAATTGCTGGAGAATGGAAACCTGTCCATGGGAAGGCGGATTACGAAAGTGAATGCATTATAACAAGGGCTAGACAAATTTATTACGTTTAATAAATGTCATATCATACGTGTCAAACGGCACAAAAAACGAAAACGAAAAGGAGATAAAATAGAAATGAGAAAGGTTAAAAGTTTAGCAGCTGTTATTTTAGCAGCAATTATGATGGTTGGATCAGTGATTCCAGCATCAGCAGCAGTGACATCTACTTGGAATAGTGGAACACAGACATATGTTAAAACAGACAACATTAAGAAGTATGAAAACTATCCAGTGTGGGTATGGTGGCACGGATATTGTTATTACTACGATGGACCATATAGCTACTTAAAAAATTGCACTACGCCTGACGGCTATACAGTTGATGAATATGGTAGATGGACAGAGAACGGCGTTGCCGTACACAATGGCTTCGGCTCCGTAAAAGTTGGCACAGATGAATATCTTGGTAAGTCCAGTGATGAAATTTGGAGCCTTATGAGAGGCAAATTAGTAAGTGCATTTGAAAATTCGTTGACAACTTCTGGTGCAAGTTGGGATACAACAACATATACTTATGTATATGGAAAAGATTCAATTAAGCAGGATGTTAGTACAAATACAACTGGCGCAAATATTGCTATTCAACATAATCCAGCATTAAATGAAGATAAATTTGTAATGGCATGGATCGGGAATTATTGGAGTGATATGGCAAATGATGCAACAGATTCGGCAATGATGGCATATTATGCTGCTCAGCCAGATGTAAAAGAAAAAGCAATTAAGGCTATTGTTGGTGATAATGTCGGTCAGGAACTTTTTAATTATATTAATGAACATGCAAAAAAAACATCTTCAGGATATAAAGTTGTTTTAGGAGCTGACGGACAACCTATAATGGGTTACTATAAAAATGTAAATGATGGAAATAATAATTTTACATCAGTGTTTGTTGAAGATCCAAATGGATATTCTAAAAAACGAGTTTTAATGGAAAATGTTGGTGATGGTATTTCTGTAGAAACCCTTGATTTATCCGCATGGCAGAATAGAGTAACTGATTATGGTAAACGTTTCAGTGTTGTAAATAATAATGGATCCTTAATGATTCACGTTTATAACTAACCACTAAAACAAAAGATTAATGAACACTCAGATTCGGTAAAGTAAAAGAGTCTTCGATAAGAAGGCTCAAGTTAGAATCCCATAGAAATAAAACAAGCCCTGCGGGGCTTGTTTTATTTTAGGCGAAACTGACGGAAGGCCGACAGTTTCATTCGGTCGCATAGGCGCTCTGATTAGATTGTTACAGTTGGTGTAGGAACATCATCAATGAAACAATCATACAATGCGGATGTTGTGCAGCCATTGTTTAAGTCTGTAACCAGGAAGAAGAGAATCTCATCCGGATCTACAAGAAGGTTCTCTTCGTCAATCTGGCGAATTGGACTAGCGATAATGATAAGCTGTTCCTTTTCAGTCAGAAAAGCGGAGCGCACAAAGTAATCGCCGATCAGGATTCCATCTTCTTCTTCATAGCCGGCAATGCTGACTCTCGGAAGTTCAGAACCATATTCACGAACAAAGAGGTTGTCGTTGTCAAATTCTTTATCGTGCTCAAAGAAAGCATAGGTTTTCACAAGTGATTTCAGGGTGTCTTTCAAAAGGACATAATCTGCTTCTGTTAAGTCCTTCTTTACTGTCATGTTGTCGAGTGTCATATTTTCAATTCTATTAATCTTCATAATCAAATTTACCTTTCAATATATATTTTTGTATTTGAAACCGCTTATTGCGGCATAGAACAAATTAGTTTGTTCGAATGGACCAGAGCCCGCGAAGATGCGGACTCCGGCTGTTTCATGGTTCATTAAAATTCGATCCCGGGTATTTCGTTCCGGTCGATAAAGCATTGATATAAGTCCTCGGTCACAAAATCTCGGTCATCGTCTGTAACGAGGAAGAATGTCGATGGTGTGTCTAACACCATGGTATCATAATCTTTCATGGAGATATGATTAGCGGCAAGGAGAATGTATCGGTCATCCGTCAGAAAAGCCGCGCGGAGTAAGTAGTCGCCGATCTGGTGTCCGCTGATTCCATCAGTCGGAGCAATGACAAGTCGGTCGAAGTTTGCATTCGGAAGACGTTTAAACAGGCCTGCCGTGCTAAAGTGTTGGTTCAGTTCATAGAAGTAATATGCCCGTAACAGTATCGTGACAGCGTCCTGCAGGATTTCCCAGTCTAAAGTGCTTAGCACTGCTTTGGGCTGAAAGTGTTCCGGAACAATTTTACTGATCCGTTGTATTTTCATTGGAAGAATCGCCTCCTGTTGCACATGGAGCCTTGTCCATAATGAACGGTAAGCTTGGAGTGCAGTTTTTACGTCCAAGGTATGGCGGCCAGTATGGGTCTTCCAACCAGGCGGTGTACTGTTCGATCTTATCCTCATCAGCGGTCAGGTTGACGATGAAGTAAGCGTCAGAGATGTACTCCCTGCGAGTGAAGGAATGTTCTTCACCAGTGGAGTTGGACTGGAAGTCAACGATAATCTTTGGCTCTGTCAGCGGAACAAGTGGCTCGCCATGTCTTGGTGTATGATAACTCTCTACGGAGATTTCGATGGAATCCTCAATCTCTTTGTATCGCGGATCTTCTTTCGTGATTCCGCCACAGCATGCAATAAGTCCTGCAACAGCTGATCTGGTTGGCTGATGGTGTGTTGCAACATAATCTCCAACTGGTTTCTTACCGTATGCCTGCAGTGGTCCACACATATGTACTTTCATTGTTTTCTTCATATTCGTTATATCCTTTCTGTAAGTGAAGTAATAGTTTCTGTTGCCCGGTATATCTTTTCTTCCAGGCGGTTCAGGTCGATACTGTAGTCAAAGAGGAATTCTGTTAGATCGACCAAAATCGGAGTTTCTTTGTAGATGTCGCTTATTTCCCTGGTTACACGGTAGCCGCGTGCCAGACAGTACTTGTCCTGGATGAAAATCTCCTCAAGGGCAAAGTTATAGAGGAGATAGACATCGTGGTGCCCGTCTTCGATTCTAATTCTGTCGGCTTCAAATTGTGTGATCTCACGGACGTTTGTGCGCTGATCTTCAGGAATCTCGGCAGCTCTTTCGTATGCACCGATGATTCGTGCAAGAAGGTACTCCAGACCTTCAAGCTCTATTAAAGTAAACGTGAAACGCATAGATTTGTTTCCTTTCTGGGTCTGAGACCCTTTCAATAATTTTGATTTGCCATAGGTGGCGGATTGATTTAATTGTCAATGTACAGTCCTGTCCCATATGTACAGGCGGTGGCATTTGCAGTCATAACATATACAAATGCGGTTCTCAGGTTGGAAACAAAATTCTATGGTTGGAATCACGGTCTTGTCAGGTATGTACTGACGGTTAAAACAGGTCTAATGGTTTCTTGCTGTGTGCCCTATGTTTTGAGACGCACGTAGTCTTTATCGGTGATGAGGGTTCCGGCCAGTTGGATCATCTTCTGAACTTCGTTCCAACTGTACATTCCTGTACTATGGTCTGAAGATGTCTTCTGGCAGAGCCAGTCTGTGTATGTACTGTGGTAGTAGTCATAGTAGTCAATGTCACAATCAAGATAATCCTCGAAGCTTTTGTCAAACTCTATATCATGTGTCATGCGATAGCAATATTCACTATACCGCATGAGCATATATGCCTTGTCAGTCAGATAGCAAGTTTCTGCAATATCCCAGGCTTCCCGGAAATCAGTTGTACCATATCCCATGTATATATCAGCATGAGCATCATCGTCCAGTCCAGTTCTTGCTGTGTAAGCTTCAAAATCTTCTCTGCTCGTAAAATGTTGTTTCATCGTTTATCCTTTCTGACGGTATGTGACCGTCTGGTAAATTTCTCGATTGATCTGTGCCAGATATACGGCGCTGCGACTAGGCTTTGATTACTGTATCGCCTTTATCTGACATATTTAATATGTGAGAAATTCGAGGTTTCGCGCATTTTATTTTGAAAATTTTTGCGATTCAGCAATATGCACAAAAACAATGGAGAAAATTGTACATATTTTCGCGGACAATTTATAAGCAGAAAATGGTTGGTTTTTAGGATACGGCCGCCTTGGGAATCGTCAGGGATCGTTCTGATACAGAGCCCGGAGGCTCCTCGATGTTACGGCTCATTTAGTTTTCAATGTTCACGTGGTTAGTTGCAACTATCTGTATTGTAGCCTCGCGGCGCGCCGAAGGGCTCCCTAGCCCGCCGGCGAAAACTATCTATATATATTATAATTTAATTTTTGGAAATGACAAAAAAATAGGGAAAATTCCTTGAAAAAGTTTAAGATTCCACATTGGGAGAGTCGAAAAGCCCTGTTTTGATAATTTCCTGTGCGATTGCATGGATAACTGGGACTGCGACAGAGTTTCCAAGAAGCTCCAGAGCTTTTTCATCTGATACTGGGAAGATGTAATCATCGGGAAAGCCCATAATCCGCTTTGCTTCCAGTGGCGTAGGTATTCGAACCCTACCGTTTACTAGATAAGCCTCGGTTCCACCGCCGGGACCTCGACTTTGGCAGACAAAGGTTGGAGTGACACCTTTGACACTGTATATGCGATGAGATTGAGAGACTTTTCCGATGTAGCCAATCCTATAGGTGGCATTGATACGCTCTGTCAGCTCTGGTTTATAGAACTGAATGGATGGATCATCAATGAAGAACTTCTCATCTACGGATTCCTCGAGATAGTCTTCGACGGCAGTCGTATTTCCAAAGGGTTCAGGGAAGCTGAAAGAGACTTGAAGATCTTCACGAATGCAGACAAAATAGAGACGTTTACGAATCTGGGCAACACCATAATCGTTAGCAATGAGGACTTTGTGATGGACCTTGTAACCAAAGGCCTGCAGAGAGAGAAGGATGACCTGGAGTGTACGCCCTCCATTGTGGCGGATCAGGTTTTCTACATTTTCCAGAAAAAGAACTTCCGGTTTATGGTGCGCTGCAATCCGAAGAATCTGGAAGAAGAGAGTACCACGTTTATCCAAAAACCCTCGCTGCTTGCCGGCGAGGCTAAAGGCCTGGCATGGGAATCCTCCGCAAAGAACATTGAATGGTGGAATATCTTTTGAATCGATTTTAGTAATATCTCCGGCTGGCTCTTCTCCAAAGTTTGCTTTGTATGTGGCGCAGGCATATGGGTCAATGTCAGAGGAAAATACACACTTCCCGCCCAATGATTCTAGGGCATGTCGGAATCCGCCCAGACCACAGAATAAATCGATGAATGTAAATTGTGCCATGAACATGCACTTCCTTATCGTTAGTCAAGAGATTTCTTGCTGAAGATAAAATGCAAGATCCCTTGGGTCGAAAAGGAGATTTAGGCACTCTGCACTGCACTGATGAAAAAACTTTAGGCGCTTTCCCGGCTATACGCTCTCAGGCGGGTAATGTATAGTAAAGGTACAAGGTAGAATTATTCCGGGACTCTTTGTTCACATCCGCTTGGTAATCCTCGCGCCGTCCATTCCAAAATCGGCGCGGTCCACTCTCGATAAACTAGAGCAGCCAATCAACAGAGGCCGGGAGCTTTTTCCCGGCCTCTGTCCCTGTCTCTGGGTTTGCTTCTGCAGGTTCTTCTGCAGACCTCAAAAGGCCCATCACAGAGTCTTCCATCTTCATTCTTCCTTTTTCCCTCTTTTTCTCTTCCTTTCAAAAAGCCCGAAAAGAAAAAAGAACCTTTCTTTGAAACTCCCTCATGAGGCCCTTAAAAAAGCGGAAAAGAAAAGCGAAAAGAACGAGAAAACCTTGTAAATACAAGGAAAAAGGGAACACAGACACGGACCCAGATTCAACTCTTCGAATGAATCCGGATCCTCGGTTGGGTGAGAATGAGGAAAAAAGGGAAGAAAGGGAGTTGGACCTGGAGGGCCTGTTGAGGGACCTTGAGGGTCCAACTCTGGGAGAGGGAAAATGGAATGGATTGAGACCTGGTGAGGCCGGAGTGAGGCTGACTGAGGCCGGATGAAACCGGCCGAAAGCCGACAGAGGCGGTAGATCGAGAGGTGAAGCTTTGCGTTTTTTGTGTGAGGCCTTCTGCTAGAAGGGCGAACCCCAGAGGGATAATTCGATGATTTTCATTTGGACGATTTGATGATTTTTCGTGGTTGATGTGTTGATTCTGAGTAGTCAGCGTGTCGATTCTGCTTGGTCAATGAGTCGGTTTTGAAATGGAGTTGAACATAGTTTGTTCATAAAAATAAACTTTTCCAAGGGATGGAAGAATGTAAAAGATATGTAAGAATTTGTAAGAGAAATGACCTCGGAACGCAAGATTTCTCTGCTATACTATCATCATGAGATAAAATGATTCAGAGGAGGCAGAGATTATGAAGAAAAGAACGATTGTTGCAGCACTTGGCTGTATGATCATTGGAAGTACGGTCCTTTCCGCCTGTTCGGCTCCGGTCAGCCAGACAACATTTCCGGAAGTGATCCAGGTGCAGACAGTACCGGCTCAGGAAAATAAGATATCCATGACAAGCAGAGAAACGGTGGAAGTGGTTCCGGATATGGCAGAGATTCATCTGTCAATTCGAACAGAGGATAAATCAGCCTCCGTCTGTCAGCAGGAAAACACTGAAAAATTAAATCAGCTGCTGGAATACGTGAAGGGACTCGGTTTTGAAGAGGAGTCCATCAAAACTTCCGGATTTTCTCTGAATCCAAGATATAAATGGACAAATAACGAGCAGATTTTAGTTGGTTATGAGATGTATACAAACGTGGTTGTGACTGATATCCCGATGGAACAGGTGGGTACGATGCTGACAGAAACAGTAGAGAACGGGGCCAATGAGATTGATTCCGTGTCTTATTTCTCCAGTCAGTATGACGAGGCATACAATCAGGCGCTGGCAAAAGCGATCGAGCTTTCCAAGGAAAAAGGGGAGGCTTTGGCAGCTGCCAGCGGAAAGAAACTGGGCGGTGTCTTGAATATCACGGAGATGAGCGATAATCAGTATGGAAGATACGTAAATGCTGATCTCAGAGCGACCAATGAAGCGGTAAAAGCAATGGCAGCAGCGGACAGTGTTGCGATGGACGTGATGCCTGGAGAGATGCAGGTAACTGCAGAGATCGTGGTGGAGTTTGAGCTGGTGGATGGCGAATAGAGATTGAGATGGAATGGAAAAGGCCTCTGAAAAGAGGTCTTTTTCTATGGACATTCCCCTCACCAACCGCTATAATAAGACTCATACGAATTACAACGTAAAGGAGAATATTTCAATGCAGAATCCAGTTATTACTATTGAAATGATGAACGGCGATGTGATCAAAGCCGAGTTATATCCGGAGGTTGCTCCGAATACTGTTAACAACTTTTTAAGCCTTGTAAAGAAAGGCTTCTACAACGGTCTTACATTCCACCGCGTGATCAAAGGTTTTATGATCCAGGGCGGATGTCCGAACGGTACAGGTACAGGCGGTCCGGGCTATCACATCAAGGGTGAGTTCAGCATGGCAGGCTTCAAGAATGAGCTGTCCCATACACCGGGCGTTCTTTCCATGGCACGTGCGATGGACCCGCATTCTGCTGGTTCCCAGTTCTTCATCATGCATGAGACATCCACATATTTAGATGGCCAGTATGCTGCATTCGGTCAGGTTATCGAGGGCATGGATATTGTAAATAAGATCGCTTGTGTACGCACAGATTTCAGAGACTGCCCGATGAAAGAGCAGAAGATCAAAGAGATCACAGCGGAGACATTCGGCGTAGAGTATCCGGAACCGGAAAAGCGTAAATAATCGGAGGCAGTTAGATGCAGGAGTGGAAGACTGCGATCGTCAATGGTCGCGAGATTCCCGTCTTGGTTTCTGATGAAAAGGAGGCTCTTCTGGCTGCGAAAGCAGCCGGGAGAGCCGTTGTTGGTTTGTGGAGACCGGGACAGGAGATGGAAGAGATCGCAGCGGCGCGTTATGTGGTCGAGGATCCGGAGGATGTGACGGAGGAATATCTGGAACGGGTGGCGAGAAGACACCTGGGGATTCCGTGGCATATCTGTGAGACTGAGCGGTTATTGATCCGGGAAATGTTTGCGGATGATTTTGATGAGGTCTGGAGCAACCGGATCGGGCGCGGTTTTGGCTCAATTGAGGAATTGGAAGCGTACACGAAGAACCAATATACCTTTTATGAGTTTGGTTTTTGGGCGCTTGTGGAGAAACAGACCGGAAATCTGGTCGGAATGGCGGGGCTTACGCTGCCGGGAGAATCTTCAGAAGAAGGGTATGGAGAGAACTTGGAATCTTATGCTTTGTGTGCAGAGTCCCAGGCGGAGCAAACAGAGGGGGAAACGCTGGAGATCGGTTACCATGTGTTTCCTGCTTATCGTCGACGCGGCTATGCAAAGGAAGCCTGCAGCGCGATCATTCAGTATGGAATCGAGGAACTGGGAGCATCAAAGATCACAGCCCGGATCGCAAAGGAAAATATCAGATCGAAAAATCTGGCGAAGGAGCTGGGTTTGAAAGAGGAGTTGTGCTGACTTTTCGCCGCAGTGCGGAAGGATAAGCAGGACTCCTTTTTTGTTTGTGAAGTTTTGTAAAGAATTTGCGTAAAGAAGTGCGGAAAGTGCCCGCAGAAGCAACAAAAGACTTGTCAAAGCATGCAGTTATAAGGTATACTTTAAATTGTATACAAGAAACACGGTTAGTACAATGTGGAAACATTTTTTTGTACTTTTGTGAGTTTTTGTGAAACTGAGGTGAGACAATTATGACAGATGTTTTGGAATTGAAAGCCTATGGAAAGATCAATCTGGGTCTGGATGTGGTAAGAAAACGTGAAGATGGTTATCATGAAGTTCGCATGATCATGCAGACCGTGAACTTGTATGACAAGATCGTCATGGAGAAGAACGGAACCGACGAGATTCGTACGGAGACCAATCTTCCGTATATACCGGACGGCGAGGGAAACCTGGCGTACCGTGCGGCAAAGTTATTAGCAGATGAATTTGGCATCACAGAAGGCGTGACGATTAAAATTAAGAAGTGTATCCCGGTTGCGGCAGGAATGGCAGGAGGCAGCACGGATGCGGCTGCGGTTATGGTTGGTATGAACCGTCTGTTTTCTCTTGGCCTGTCCCGCAAGGAACTGATGGAGCGAGGCGTGAAACTGGGAGCAGATGTTCCGTATTGTATTATGCGCGGAACGGCGCTTTCCGAGGGAATCGGAGAAATCCTGACAGAACTTCCTCCGGCTCCGCAGTGTCACCTGGTTCTTGCAAAACCGCAGGTTTCGGTATCGACGAAAGCTGTATATGGAAAGCTTCGCGCCAATGAGCTGACAGCAGAGCAGCATCCGGACATTGACGGGATGGCAGAGGCAATCAAATGTGGCGACTTAGACGGCGTGATCGCGCGCCTTGGCAATGTATTGGAAACGGTGACGATTCCGGATCATCCGGAAATCGGAACGATCAAACATATCATGATGGAATGTGGTGCGGACGGCTCTCTGATGAGCGGCAGCGGTCCGACCGTATTCGGTATTTTTAAAGAGGAAGAGAACGCAAGACGAGCGTATGAGACGCTGAAAAAAGCAGAGGGCGGACGCCTGACCCGTCAGGTTTACATGTCAAAATTTTTTAATCCGCGCAAGGCTTAGATCGAAAATAACCCCGATAGGAGAATGACAAATGACAAATAACTTTCAGGTAAATATGGATGAATATCTGCCGCTCCGTGACGTGGTTTTTAAGACACTGAGACAGGCAATTTTAAAGGGAGAGCTTGAGCCGGGCGAGCGTCTGATGGAGATTCAGCTTGCGGAGCGCCTTGGTGTGAGCCGTACTCCGATCCGTGAGGCGATCAGAAAGCTGGAGCTGGAGGGTCTTGTACTGATGATCCCGAGAAAGGGCGCGGAAGTTGCAAAGATTTCCGAGAGCAATCTCAGAGATGTATTAGAGGTACGCCGTTCTCTCGAGGAGCTTGCGATCGATCTGGCTTGTCAGCGTATGACTCCGGAGGAATTTGAGGCGCTGAAGGCTGCCCAGGAGAAATTTACGGAGGCCATCAGCAAGGGAGATGCGATCCAGATTGCCCAGAACGATGAGCTTTACCATGAGATTATTTACAACAGTACAAAAAATGCGAAGCTGGTGCAGGTGCTGAACAATTTAAGAGAGCAGATGTACCGTTATCGTCTGGAATATATTAAAGATGAAGACAAACGCCAGATCCTCAAGATCGAGCATGAAAATATTATCAAAGCCCTTTCTCTCCGTCACGTGCAGGAGGCGAAACAGGCGATCAGAGAACATATTGACAATCAGGAGATCACAATTCTCAAGAATTTAAAGGAGCAGGAAAATGACGTTCAAAGAAAAGTATCTGGCCGGAGAAATTGAATTCGAGGCAATTGATGATTACATTGACATCTGGAACAACAGCGACGATGAGCGTACGCTGGCAAAATTCTTAGGCCTTAATGCAGAGGAAGAGGATGTCTGGATTGACGACAGTGATGAGGCCCTGAAGGAGCTGCTGGACAAGCAGCGTACCTAGGCGTTCACCAATCAGCAACATCAAGAAAGGGGAACAACGTATGACAACAGTAAGATTAGGAAGTACCGGTATCACAGTCAACAAGAATGGATTTGGCGCGCTGCCGATCCAGCGTATCACAAAGGAAGAGGCTGCAAAGCTGCTGAGAAAAGCATATGACAGCGGAATCAATCTGTTTGATACAGCGAGAGCGTATTCGGACAGTGAAGAGAAGATTGGATATGCGCTGAGCGATGTGCGTAACGACATCATTATTACATCAAAAACCATGGCGAAGAATGTGGATGATTT
This sequence comes from Lachnoclostridium sp., assembly GCA_015057755.1. The sequence goes on along the minus strand of SVDR01000003.1, from coordinate 32,154 downwards.
CTGGAAAGACCTGGAGACTTCCCTGACGAAGTTAAAGACAGATCACATCGATGTGTACCAGTTCCACAACCCGCCGTTCTGCCCGAAGCCGGATGACCAGTACGGTCTCTATGAGGCAGCGCTGAAGGCGAAAGAGCAGGGCAAGATTCTTCACATCGGTATTACAAACCACCGTCAGTCCGTGGCAAACGAAGCCATTGACTCCGGACTTTATGAGACATTGCAGTTCCCGTTCTGTTATCTGTGCAGCGATGCAGATATTGCACTTGTGAAAAAATGTAAAGAACACGATATGGGCTTTATCGCTATGAAAGCATTGTCCGGCGGTCTGATCACAAATTCTGCGGCTGCGTACGCATTCCAGGCGCAGTTTGATAATGTGGTTCCGATCTGGGGCGTGCAGAGAGAACATGAGCTGGATGAATTCCTGAGCTATATGCAGAATGAACCGTCCATGGATGGCGAGATCAAGGCTCTGATCGAGGCAGACAGAAAACAGTTATACGGAAGTTTCTGCCGTGCGTGCGGATATTGTATGCCGTGTCCGGTTGGCATTGAGATCAATACTTGTGCGAGAATGTCTCTGCTTCTCCGCCGTTCTCCGTCTGCAGGTCATCTTTCTGAGGCAAGCCAGGCGAAGATGATGAAGATCAAAGACTGCTTACATTGCAACCAGTGCGCAAGTAAATGCCCGTACGGACTGAACACTCCGGAACTTCTGGCAAGAAACCTGAAGGACTATGAGGAGATTCTTGCCGGCAAACCGATTGAACCGTACAACTTCTAAACGGTTCGGATACAAAGGAGAAAACGACATGATCACAATGTTGGGAAATCATCTGTGCAAAGACTGTATCTGGGCGTGTGCAGAGATTGAGAGACAGAAATTACCGATCGAATTCCATGACATGGAAACATCGATGGCTTATTTAAAAGAATTTTTGAGTGTCCGCGATGCAAATCCGGAACTGTTTGAGGAGTGCAGAAAGAATAATACTATCGGTATTCCGGTATTTGTTCTGGAAGATGGAACCGTGACATTTGACTGCGAAAAGGCATTTGAGGCGGCGAGAAAAGAAAAGGCTCCGGCTGTTCAGCTTGTGGGAACCTGGCTGTGTCCGGATTGTCGTGTGGCAGTGGAGCAGGCAAAAGCAGAAGGTCAGGAATTTGAATTCCATGATATGCTGGAAAATCTGCAGGATATGCGCCTGTATCTGAAGATTCGTGAAAATCATCCGGAGCTCTATGATGCAGTAAGGGCGGACGGCAAGGTCGGTGTTCCGGTCTACGTATTTCCGGACGGAAGCATGACTTTGGATACAGAGAAGGCGTTGGATGAACTGCGTCGGTTAAGAAATTGTTAAATCAATATAAAATCTCAAACAGAGAGATTGACAAAAATGACAGGCTGTCACATAATGATGACAGGCTGTCATTTTTTGTGCCGTCAGATATAATAAGGCGGCGTTTGGAAGAAGGAGGGGGTTGAATATGCCATCAGAGCGTTTTTTTCGATTACCGAAAGAAAAAGCAGAGACCATAAGAAATGCAGCAATTCAGGAATTTAAGCGCGTATCTCCGGAGGAAGCTTCGATTAATAAGATCATTCAGACTGCAGAGATTTCAAGAGGCAGTTTTTACACATATTTTGAGGACAAGATCGATCTGTTAAAGTGGGTCATGGGTGATTTTATTGATGTTTACCGTCAGTTCTACCTGCAGGGATTGGAAGAGAACGGAGGAGATATCTGGGAAGTGTTTGACCGTGTGCTCTATCATACCATTCACTGGGTTGATGAACAGGGACTGGTAGAAATCGTGGGAAATATGATGAGGAGCAACTTCTTTTCAGAACAGATTACGCGGAATCCGTCGGAAGACTGTAAGCTGGAAGAAGAGAATCGTTCTTACGCCATGAAGATCTATAGTCAGGTAAATCCGCAGGTTTGCAACGTGGATCCGGAGGAGTTTCAGGAACTTTTGAGATTGCATACAGCGTCCCTGGTCGTATCTTTAAAGAAGTATTTTGCGAAAGAAAAAGAGATAAATGAAATTGAGCGTTCATATCGCAGCTGCATGAAGCTGCTGCGATACGGAGCGTGTCCGCGTGAGTAGTGGTTGTGTGAGTCTCAAAAATAGACAGAGAAGTAATGAACAGAAAGGATAGAGAGTAGAATGGGAAAGATTGGTAAATTTGTTGTGGGTGCTGTAGCAGTAGGAGCCCTTGGCGCAGCGGTGTGGTTCAGACTGAATCAGGAAGAGGTTGTGATGGAAGCGATTCCGGATCCGACCGTGCGTGTGGAATACCCGCAGAAGGCGACGATCGAACTGGAAACAGGGCTGACAGGAACTGTGACGGCGGAGGAAAGTGTGTATGTGATCGCGACCGGTTCCGGAGAAGTGCTGGAAGTGTATGTAAAACTGGGCGATTATGTGGAGAAGGACCAGGAATTATTTAAGATTGACAATTTACAGTTGGATTCTGCGAAAATCCAGCTGGATGCGGCAAAGATTCAGTTAAAGGATGCGCAGACAAATCTGGAGCGTATGAAAGTGCTTTATGAGAGCGGAGATATTGCAGCACAGGCGTATGAGCAGGTGGTAAGCGGTGTCGAAGCAGCGAAACTGCAGGTAAAGGGTCTGCAGCTTGCTTATGATGCACAGGTAGATGCAACAGTAGTAAAAGCGCCGATCAGTGGTCGCTTGGAGTCTTTCAGCGTGGTTGAGAAAAATATGCTGAGTGCAGGTATGGTGGGAGTGATCTCCAGCGAGGGAAGCAAGACGGTCAATTTCGCAGTAACCGAGCGTGTACAGCAGGGAATCAAAGTGGGAGACCCGTTTACGGTTGAGAAGAACGGTCTGGAATACCACGGAACGATCATAGAAGTTGGAACTATGGTTGATATGCAGACTGGTTTGTTTACCGTGAAGGCAAATCTGGAAGATGCAGCAGGCATTGCCAATGGAAGCATGGTAAAGCTTTATGTGACTGCGCAGAAGGCAGAAGATGTTCTGACGGTTCCGGCAAATAGTGTAAACTACGACGATGGAGAAGCATTCGTGTATATTTATGATGCAGATACCGGACTTGCAGAAAAAGTATTTGTGGAAGACGGACTGGTAGACGCAGAGAGAATCGAGATCGAGTCCGGTCTGGACTACGATGACCAGATCATTGTTTCCTGGACAAGAGAGCTTTTCGATGGCGCTTCGGTAGTGGCTGAATTTACAGAATAATAGGGAGGCGTGATTTATGGGCTTAACGAAAACCGTCTTGAAGAGACCGGTCACGACTTTGATCGTGGTGCTGTGTCTGATCGTATTTGGATTTACGTCCATTACAACAAATAAAATGGAACTGATGTCTGAGATTAATATGCCAATGCTCATTATCAGCGCCATTTATCCGGGTGCGAGTCCGGAAGATGTGGAAGAATTGGTTGTCAAAGAGATTGAGGATTCTGTCGGAACACTTTCCGGCGTGGAAACGATCACCAGTACTTCCAGTGAAAACTATGGTATGGTCCTGCTCTCTTACGAGTATGGAACGGATATCAATGAGGCTTACGATGAGCTGAAGAAAAAGATTGATGCGTTGGATACGGTCCTTCCGGATGATGTAGATACTCCGACCATCATCGAACTGGATATTAATGATCTGACTTCTCTGACGATCGCAGTCAACAATGAGAGTGTCAGCAACCTTTATAACTATGTAGATAATACGGTAGTTCCACAGATTGAAAAACTGGGCTGTGTAGCCAACGTAAACATCAGCGGCGGTCAGGCGGAGTATGTCCGCATTGAACTGATCCCGGAGAAGCTGGCGCAGTACCGCATGAATATGAGCGCTGTTGCGACTTCGATTGCGACTGCGAACTTTGCGATGCCTTTGGGAGATACGATTGTCGGTACAAGAAATCTTTCCGTAACCAGCGGTGTAGATTTTGATACAGTTGAACTTCTGAAACAGATTCCGATCACCGCAGGCAATGGAAACATTATTTATATGGAAGATATTGCCAACATTTATCTGGCTCTGGAAGAGCAGACTTCCATCGGACGTTACAATGGAGTGGATACTATTTCTATTGGTATCAACAAAAACCAGGACAGCACGGATATTGAAGTGTCCAGGGAAGTAATGGCTGTCTTAGAAGAAATGATGGAAGAGGACCCGAACCTGAACATTGAGGTGATCAATGATAACAGTAAGCTGATCGTACAGTCCATTGAAACGGTAATGCAGACGATGGTAACGGCTGTCGTTGTTGCCATGGCGATCATTTTCATCTTCCTGGGTGATTTGAAGGCATCCTTAATTGTCGGAACCTCCATTCCGGTTTCTGTTTTATCCACATTGATCGCAGTAAAAGTGGCAGGATTTTCCCTGAACATTATTACACTGGGAAGTATGGTCGTGGGTATTGGTATGATGGTTGATAACTCCATCGTTGTACTGGAGAGCTGTTTCAGAACCACAGCCGGAGGCGGTTTTGTGGAAGCAAGAAAGGCTGCCCTGGAAGGTACGAAAAGAGTATTCCAGTCCATTCTCGGCGGTACGACAACGACCTGTGTTGTATTCCTTCCGCTGGCAGTTATGGATGGTCTTTCCGGTCAGTTATTCCAGCCGCTTGGATTTTCCATCGTATTCGGTCTGGTTGCATCCCTGATCTCAGCGATGTCTCTGGTTCCGCTTTGCTATGTATTTTATATGCCAAAGGAGAAGACAACGACTCCTGCCAGCCGTTTTATGCATGTGCTTCAGGACGGATACCGCAGTCTGATCCGTAAATTATTAAACCATAAAGCAGCCGTTATGTTCACTTCGGTTACGCTTCTGGCGCTGTCCCTGTATTTAGCGACTCAGTTGGAGACAGAGCTGATGCCAATGACGGATGATGGTATCATTGCGATCACCATTGAATCCCAGCCGGGTCTTACGATTGAGGAAATTGATAAGATCGGAGCCCGTGCGGAAGAATATATCGCACAGGATGCAGATGTGGAATCTTATCTTCTTTCTTACGGAAGCAGCGGATTAAACCTGACAGGAGGCAGCGGCATCACTCTGACTGCATACCTGAAGGAGGATCGTTCCAGAGAGACATCGGCAGTATTGAAAGAGTGGAAGCAGGAACTCCAGACATGGCCTGATTGTGTCGTATCACTGCAGGAACAGTCTTCACTGATGAGTATGTCCATGCCGGAAGCAGATGATATTGAAATTATACTTCTCAGCACGGACTATGAGCAGTTAAAAGATATTTCCGATGAGATCGTTGATAAACTTCGTGCCCGTGAGGATACGGCGCAGATCCATTCAACCATGGAAAATGATGCTCCGCTTGTAAAGGTTTCTGTAGACCCAGTCAAAGCGACTGCGGAAGGACTGACTCCGGTTCAGGTAGCCGGTCAGGTCTACATGATGCTCAGCGGTACAGAGGCTATGACCATGAATGTGAAAGGAAACGATCTTTCTGTTATGGTAGAATATCCAGCAGACGAATATGATACGATTGATGAACTTCAGGGAATCGTGGTTTACAACACCATGGGCTCCGCGGTAGCTCTTGCAGACATTGCGGAAATCGGTTTTGAAGACAGCCCGTTGAGCATTACAAAGACGGATAAGCAGTATCAGGTAACAATCTCCGGTGCGATCAATGATTTCGGAACAGAGAATTCTCTGGATGAAATTCACGAAGAAATCGTAAAACCGTATCTGAGCAGCGATGTGAAAGAGCAGGAAAACACACTGATAGAGATGATGTATGAAGAGTTTAATGCACTTTACGTGGCAATCGGATATGCAGCGTTCCTTGTATTCGTTGTCATGGCGAGCCAGTTTGAATCTCCGAAATTCTCCATCATGGTTATGACGACCATTCCGTTCTCCCTGATCGGTTCATTCGGTCTTTTATGGCTGTGCGGAGTGAAACTCAGTATGCCGGCTCTGTTCGGTTTCATGATCTTAGTCGGAACTGTAGTTAATAACGGTATTCTGTATGTGGATACAGTTAACCAGTACCGTGCGGAAATGGACCTGAATACCGCACTTGTGGAAGCGGGAGCGACCCGTCTGCGTCCGATCCTGATGACAACTCTGACAACGGTTGTGGCGCTGGTTCCGCTGGGACTCGGTATCGGTCAGGCTGGTCAGATGATGCAGGGTCTTGCACTGGTTGATATGGGAGGTCTGATCGCGTCCACCGTTCTGGCACTTCTGATGCTGCCGATTTACTATAGCGTTATGAACGGTAAGGGCAGTGCCTCAGGAACAGAGGAGATGGTAGAAGAATGAAACGAAATATGAAATGGAAGGTTGCCTGTTCGCTGGCTCTGACGGCTGCGGTTCTGGGAAGTATCCCGACTTATGCCGCAGAACTGCAGGATGTGGAGACTCCTCTGGGTTCTTATACAGTAGCGCAGATGCTCAGTTTTGGAGATAACGTTCTGGAATACTGGGAGCTTCAGGGGCTGGTAGAACATTACAATCCGACTTATCTGAAGCAATTGGAAGTTTTTAACGGAAATCCGGACGGAAGTTCTGGACTTTCCAAAGATCAGTTGCTGCTTATGGCGGAGGAGTTCCGCTTTGAAGCGAAAGAACTGAAGGATGAGGCAGAGGATTTGAAGGACTCCATCAGCGAAGAGGCTTATCAGGAATATCAGGATAACATCAAGACATTAAAACGTTTTGCGAGAGAAAAAGAAGATGCGGCAAAGGGAACCCTGAGCACAAAGCGTGCACTCCGTATTGTGCGCAATCAGGAAACTATTGCGGTTTCTGCTCAGATGCGGGAATATCAGACTCTGACAGCACAGGATGAGATCGCAAAAAAGAGTCTGGAGCTTGCGGAACTTTCCTACGCGGCTTCAGAACGGCAGCATACATTGGGGATGATCTCCGGAGATGAGCTGCTGGCCGCACAAGATTCTCTCCACGCGGCAAAAGCTTCCGCAGATGTTTCCCACGCATCATTAGTAAAATGCAGGCAGTCCCTGCTGACTGCACTGGGCTGGGCTTACAACAGCAGCCCGGACATCCGAACGATTCCGGAACCGGATCTGACAAAAGTGGAAGGGTATCATCTGAAAACGGATATGGAACTTGCGGTCGGAGCCAACTATGATGTGACAGATATCCGGAGAACCGACAAATCCGAGTTCAACGGAACCCAGGATAAGCTGAGACAGATAAAAGAGAAAGAAAATGAAGTCCGAATGCAGATGGAATTTCTGTATAAAGATGTTCAGCAGAAAGTGCTGTCCTATCAGTCTGCTGTCGAGGGATGGCCTGTTTCAGAGGCGAAACTTGCGCAGGCAGAGCGGAAACTTGCACTTGGTATGATCAGCAGAGCCGAATATCTGGCGGAAGAGATCACATGGCTGACTGCAAAGGCGAACAAAGAGCAGGCGGCTCTGGATCTGCTGGCGGCAATGGAAACGTATGAGTGGGCGATCAAAGGATTGATGTAAAAGGTGAAAAATATGAGAAAAAAATGGAATCGTGTACTTCCGATGGCACTGGCGATGTCTCTGGCGTGTACTCCGGTCCTGACTTATGCGAAGGAATTTGTTTCGGAGCCGGGAAAACCGTACGATGACGAGACACAGAAACGTCTGGAAGACAACGTGATGGAATATGAAGAGATCAGCCGTCTGATCGACGTATACAACACAACGCTTCAAAACTTACGTGAAACATACAAAGACACAAAGGATTCGATGAGTGATATTGAGGAACTCAAGGAGCAGATCGAGGATGGCTCCGATCAGCTGGCGGACACTGCAGAGCAGCTTCAGGCAACGGCAGAGACCTTTAAAGGAATGCTGGGCTTGGAAAGTCCGATGCTTCCGGCCGGGATGTCGGTGTCTCCGTCTGCTTATGCGGAGATGGTCTATTCGGCTGTCCTGTTGGGAAATCAGTCGGAACAGATCCTACTGAGTGCGGACCAGCTGACCGAGATGACGCCGGAAATGATGCGTATTCAGATCATTGATACTCCGCGTGCTGCGATGATCGCCGGTGCCCAGAGTGCATTGATCGGTTATGAGCAGATCCTTCTTCAGAAGGGCAGTCTGAATTCGACGCTGGAATTGCTGCAGGCAGTTTACCAGTCCACGGAGCGTCAGGCGGCAGCCGGAATGGCAACTCAGAATGATGTGATCTCTGCCAAGCAGAACCTGGATTCCGTGCAGGCGGGATTGATGACGATCGAGGCAAATGAAGTGAAGATCCGTCAGACACTTTGTACCATGCTCGGCTGGGCTTACAATGCGTCTCCGGAGATCCCGGAGATCCCGGAAGTGGATCCGGCTAAGCTGGAAGCCATGAATTTAGAGGCAGATACACAGAAAGCGCTGGAAAATAACTTTACATTAAAGTATAATCGTCTTAGCAAAGGGACACTGACAAACGGTTCTGTGGAAATGCAGAATCTGATCCGCACGATTGACGCAGAGGAATCCGAGATCAAGGCTTCCATGGTAAATCTGTATTATGCGGTAACGCAGGCCAAAAATGAACTCAGTCATGCCCAGAATGCCTTGACTCTGGAACAGTCCAAGATGGATCAGGCAGAGCGCAAGATGGCGCTGGGCATGATAGGCAGGTTAGAATACCTGCAGCAGAAAAATGCTTTTGCGACAGCAGAAGTGAATGTGCGGACAGCGGAACTGGCTCTTTTGCAGGCGGTCGAGACGTATGACTGGGCCGTACAGGGAAATCTGACATTGAGTCAGTAGGTATTTTAAGGAGGATATTTTCATGACTGCAGCAGTGGTATTTTTCGCTCCGGTCGTAGCCGGTCTGATCCAGTCGGTAACGGGATTTGGTTCTGGCATTTTTATGATGGTATTTTTTCCGATGCTCTTTCCGATCTTAGGTGCATCGGCCATTTCATCGGCCATTTCTCTGGCAGGAACGTGTTCTTTAAGCTGGCATTACAGAAAGAAATGCCAGTGGAAGCTGACTCTGGTTCCTGCACTGATTTACATTCTGGTCAGTTCGGTCGCTGTATTATTGGCTCCGTACCTTCCTACAGACCTTTTGAAGAAGATCTTCGGCGTGTTCTTAATGATCCTTGCCGTATATTTTCTCGTATTTTCTTCAAAATTAAAGGTAAAGGCCAATCTGGCAAGTGCGACAGTCTGCGGTATTCTTGCAGGTATTCTGGGCGGCTTGTTTGGTATTGGCGGTCCGCCAATGGTTATTTATTTCCTGGCAGCTTTGGATGACAAAGAAGAATATCTGGGAACGATCCAGCTTCATTTCTTCGTCACCGGCGTTTATATGCTGTTATTCCGAATCTATAAGGGAATCTTTACCATGGATATGATCCCGTATACACTCCTTGGTATGGTGGGCATTATGATCGGCAAAAAAATGGGAACCAAGATCGTGGACCGTATCAATGCAGAAACGATGAAGAAACTGGTTTATGCATTCCTTGGCGTATCCGGTTTCCTGAATCTGTTATAAGATCAGTCAAATAATTCCGCGAGCTTGAAGCGGATCTTGAATCGGGGCAGGAGAGAATCCTGCTCCGTTTTTTTGTCTCGGTCAAATGTAACATGCCGCGCCCGCAGCAGAGCCTGAAAATCGTCTTCCGGCAGAATGGTCTGCAGCAATTCCTTGGAAGAATCCGGAACGATGGCATAAGTACTGTCGATATAGCATAAGGAAGGATAGAGGACACACCAGAAATTCTGCCCCTTTCCGTCACCCAGGACAACGCGGACAGCCTCATATTCTCCGGCCGGAAAGGTCATGTCTCCGTAGGTTTTCTGCGGGAAGCCGCAGGTTTCCAGCCGGATTTCAGCCGGATAATCAAAGCCCTGTTTCAGCATGAACTGCTCAGCAGTCTGAGCGAGTGCATATTTATTATCCTCAATGTACCGGATCATATCGTCGCGGTCGGCAGAAGCCGGAGTTTCTTCGCGGATCGTCTCCAGCAAAAACTCTTTCACTTCCAGTTTTAATGCCTGATCCTCCGGAGAATCGCTGTTGGCCAGCACATGAAAACGAAGGATCTCAGGGGCGATCCGGGAGGCAAGAGCATCCTGGTTGTGACGCACTCCGGACATGGCAAACAGGAAGATTGTCAAGAGTAATGCTATTGTCATGCAAAAGTCATATTTCTTTTTCAAATTATCCACCTCATTTTTACAATTTTACTATTTGTTATTATTCCCAGTTGTGCTATAATCTAAACGAATTGCGCCCATTTAATGAGAAGGGCGTAAACTCCGGAAAAGAGAGGATGATCAAGATGAGTAAAATGAACCTGGTTGCATTGTTTGGCGGTCAGTCTTCTGAGCATGTGGTTTCCTGCATGTCTGTACAGAACGTGGTCGCAAACATCGATACAGAGAAATATAATGTAATTTTAGTGGGAATCACAGAGGACGGTCACTGGGTAAAGGTGAACTCTACAGAAGAGATTAAAAATGACACATGGAGAGAGAGCAAGGTAAGTGCGGTGCTGTCTCCGGACGCAAAAGAGAAATGCCTGCTCGTTATGGAAGACGGTAAGGTTGAGAAGGTTCCGGTAGATGTTGTATTCCCGGTTCTTCATGGTCTGTATGGCGAAGACGGAACAGTTCAGGGCATCCTGGAGCTGGCAAGAATTCCGTACGTTGGCTGTGGTGTTCTGGCATCCGCAGTCTCCATGGATAAGATGTCTACAAAGGTGATCGTAAACAGCCTCGGCATCCGTCAGGCAGCTTTTGTGGCAGTACTGAAAGAGGAAATGAACGATATGGACGCGATCATCGCAAAGATTGAGAATGCGTTCCCGTATCCGGTATTCGTAAAACCGTCCAACGCAGGTTCCTCCAAGGGTGTATCCCGTGCGGATAACCGCGAGGAGCTGATCGCAGGTCTTGAGGAGGCGACAAAACACGACAGAAGAATTCTCGTTGAAGAGATGATCGTGGGCCACGAGGTTGAGTGTGCTGTCTATGGCGGCGGACTTGAGGAAGTGCAGGCTTCCGGTGTCGGTGAGATCCTTGCAGCGGCAGATTTCTATGATTTCGAAGCGAAATATTATAATGCAGAGTCCAAGACTGTGATTGATCCGGAACTTCCGGGCAACGCAGCAGAGACAGTTCGCGAAGCGGCGATCAAGATCTTCAAAGGTGTGGACGGCTACGGTCTTTCCCGCGTGGACTTTTTCGTAGAGGCTGACGGCGGTGTTGTATTCAATGAGATCAACACACTTCCGGGCTTTACAGCGATCAGCATGTATCCGATGCTCTGGGAGGCAAGGGGCATCAGCAAGCCGCAGCTTGTCGATGCACTGATCAGCCATGCATTTAAGAGATATGAAAGGTAAGAAGTAAGATATATGGACAAAAATGCAGCAATCGGAGTCTTTGACTCCGGCGTGGGCGGTCTGACAGTTGCCCGCGAGATCATGCGCCAGCTTCCGGAAGAGAAGATCATTTATTTCGGAGACACGGCGCGTCTTCCGTACGGAAGCAAGTCCAAGGAGACTGTTATCCGATTCTCCGAGCAGATCATCCGCTTCCTGCGCACGAAAGATGTAAAAGCGATCGTAATCGCCTGCAATACGGCTTCTTCCTTTGCGTTAGACGAAGTTCGCAAGGTGGAAGACATTCCGATCATCGGTGTGATCAATGCCGGAGCCAGAGCGGCTGTGGCAGCTTCTAAAAACGGTAAGATCGGCATTATTGGAACAGAGGGTACCATCAACAGCGGAACGTATGCCAAGGCTATCGTAGACATGAAGCCGGGCGTGGAAGTGTTTGGCAAAGCCTGCCCGCTTTTTGTTCCTCTTGTGGAAGAGGGAATGTTCCATGATACGGTCACGGATGAGATCGCATCCAGATATTTACAGGAACTGAAATCAAAATATATAGATTCTCTGGTGCTGGGCTGTACCCATTATCCGCTGATCCGCTCTACCATTGCGCGGACCATGGGAAGCGATGTGACACTGGTCAATCCTGCTTATGAGACTGCCGTGCAGTTAAAGACACTTCTCCGCTCTATGGAGATGAACTGCGATGAGGGACGGAATCTTCCGAATGAAGAGAAATACCAGTTCTTCGTAAGTGATATGGCAGATAAATTCCGGGCGTTTGCGACAGCGATCCTGCCGGACGAAGTGAAACAGACGATCAAGATTAATATAGAAGAGTATTAGGAGCGCAAGTTATGGCAAAAGACGTTCTCGTGAGCGTAAAAGGAACTCAGTTTATTGACGGGGAAAAGGATTCCGTCGAAGTGATCACAAACGGAACCTGGTATGAGAAAAACGGAAAGCAGTATCTGCTTTATGAAGAAACATACGAGGGAATGCAGGTGACGACCAAGAATACCGTGAAGATCACTCCGGAAATGGTGGAAGTGACCAAGAAAGGCGCGATCTCCAGCAAGATGGTCTATGAATTGGGAAAACAGCATATGTCGGACTATATGACTCCGATGGGCCTGATCGTTCTCGGAATCACGACCAAAGATCTTTTTGTAGAGGCAGATGCAGACAAACTTCATCTGGAGCTGCGCTATGCGATGGAGATGAACGGACAGTTTGTATCCGACAGCATTTTAGAGATCACGGCAACTGCGCGCGGAACTGAGGCGCTGCGCCTGACAAATGAATAAACAATAATAAAAAATCCGCAAGCGGCTGAATGCCAATTGCGGATTTTGCTGTTTCTTATTTATCTTTTTTGAAGATACCTGTGATACGCTGACCGATTGTTTTCTTTTTCGGAAGCGGGATAAGACCGCCGCGGGCGCTCTTAACATCTGTTATGTAGAGACCGCTGATCACTACCTTTGCTTCTGTCTTTAACGGAAGCTGTAAGAATGCTTTCTCATCAGCAAGCATAGTCATGATCTTCGGACCGATCTTTACTTTTACTACCGGCACTTTCATGCGTCTTGCATACCACGGAACGGCGTCGATCGCTTCCTGCGGCATACCGGATTCGGACATCTTCATCTTCTTTTTGTCGATAGCCATAATCGTAACTGTCTGCTTCGCAGCGTCGATCATAGACTGCTGTTCTACCTGACGTTTTTCCATCTTTCTACCGAAGTAGTACATAATACCCAGAACGATTGCCGCCACAATGACAATGATCAGGAGTACATTCAGAAAAGTGTTCATGAAATAACCTCCAATATTTTCCACATTCGTCTTTGTCTTGAGACAAGACACCACTTTGTAGATTATAACATTCCTTATATAAAAGCGCAAGAGATTCTTTCTGTATAAAATGATGAAACATTCTATAAAATTTTCACATATCTTTGTTAAAATGTCTAAAAAATATTGACGCTATTGGAGCAAAATGGTAAAATATTTGTGTTGACGGAAAAATGTCAGCAAAATGTGACCGTTCAATGTTTTATTTAAGAAAGGTGATATGAAGATGGGAAAACAGATTGCTTGGAATGAAATTGACAATACTGCAGCAGAAATCCTCGAGGCGAGTGATATTATCTGGGATTGCGCTGAGACTGCATTTTTAGAGACAAAGTCCATGAAAGTTCTTTGCGACCTTTTAAGAAAAGAAGGTTTTGAAGTAGAAGAAGGTATTGCAGATGTTCCGACTGCATTTAAAGGAACATTCGGTTCCGGTAAACCGGTGATCGGCTTCCTTGGCGAGTACGATGCTCTTTCCGGTCTTAACCAGGTTGCAGGCATCGCAGAGAAACAGGCATTTAACTCCGGCGCTCCGGGACATGGCTGCGGTCACAATATGTTAGGTACAGCAGCTCTTTCCGCAGCGATGGGCGTGAAGAAATATTTACAGGAGACAGGCAAATCAGGTACAGTTATTTACTTCGGATGTCCGGGTGAAGAAGGCGGTTCCGGTAAAGCGTTCATGGCAAAAGGCGGCGCATTTGATGGTCTTGATGCAGCGATCACATGGCATCCGGGCGACATGAACAGAGCCGATACAGGAAGCTCCCTTGCAAACTATCAGGTAGCTTATAAGTTCTACGGTACAAGTGCACATGCAGGCGGCGCTCCGCATCTTGGAAGATCCGCTCTCGATGCTCTTGAGCTTATGAACATGGGTGTTCAGTTCTTACGTGAGCACGTAATTCCGGAAGCAAGAATCCACTATGCGATCACAAATACAGGCGGCTATTCTCCGAACGTAGTACAGCCGTACGCAGAAGTTCTTTATCTGATCCGTGCACCGAGAAACGCACAGGTTGAGGAGATTTACCAGCGTGTAAATAAGATCGCAGAGGGTGCAGCTCATATGACAGAGACCAGAGTTGAGATCGACTTCGTAAAAGGCTGCTCCAACCTGATCAGCAACAGAGTTATTGCGAAGAAGATTTGGGAAAACCTCCACGAGATCGGTTCTCCGGAATATACAGAGGAAGAGATGGCTCTTGCAAAAGCAATCCACGAATCCACAGCGAAACCGTACGAGTCTATCGACAAGTTCGTGAAAGAGTATGATACAAAGGCAGATAAGCAGGAGATCGCTTCCCATAAGGGCGAGACTCTTTACACATTCGTTTTACCGTTCCACGAGAGAGGTATCCAGGGCTTCGGTTCTACAGACGTTGGTGATGTAAGCTGGAACTGCCCGACTGCTCAGGCTTACGTAACCACATGGGCAGCAGGTACTCCGGGTCACTCCTGGCAGATCGTAGCACAGGGTAAGAGCGGTTTGGCTCACAAAGGTCTGATCTACGCTGCGAAGACAATGGCTGGTACAGCGATCGACCTGATCGAAGATCCGGAAATCCTTGTAGAAGCAAAAGCAGAGTTTGATGAGGCGGTAGGCGCTGACGGTTACCTTTGCCCGATTCCGGATGGCTGCAAACCGAGAGCAATTGGTATGACAAAGGCTTAATTCATTCTATAAAAAAGTAAGCTGCGATACGGCGCAGATACATAAGAGACCGCGGAAGGGAAGCGAAAGCGACCGTTCCGCGGTCTTTTGCTGTTTTGCTTTTTCTTATGGCAAGGGTGTGCTATAATAAAATCAGAAATATCACGAAAGAACATCAGGAGTTAACATTGATGAACATAAGAAAAACAGTGACAACACTGGCGTTGACAGCCTGCATGCTGGGAGCCTTTGCCGGTCTGTCCGGACAGAAAACCGTTTATGCGGCGGAGAAGCCTGCTTATTTAAAATCCGTCACATATTTTGGAGATGAATGGCCGATCAACTACTGGGGCAGTGAAGATGAAAATATGTCTGCAAATTTTGCCAAGATCAAAGCAGACGGCTTCAACAGCATTATTTTGGTAATCCCTTGGAGGGAATTTCATCCGGAAAACGAGAAAGAGGAATGGAATCAGGCAGCATTTGATAAGCTCCATAAGGTTATGACCTGCGCAGAAGAACATGGACTCTGGGTAACGCTGCGAATTGGATATACGTGGGATTATTACGGACCGTCAGAACTTCCGTCCAGATTTGCCGGTGTTACAAAAAAAGGCAGTGAGGACCGGGCGATGTGGCTGAGATACAGTGAGTCCATTTATCAGGCGGCAGCCTCCCATGCGAATTTCCACAGCGGATTTATCACCTGGGAAGATTTCTGGGACTATGTTCATAATATGGGAAGAAATCTTACACAGGAAGAACGTGTGACTCTGGCGCAGGAGTGTGGGTTTACAGAGTTTATGCATGCGCGTGGGTATGAAGGAGAGATTGCGATTCCGGAGCGAAAGAGTCCGGAGGCAGCATTATTTTTCGAATACTATGACCAGTTTCTGAATGAATTTCTTGCAGAAACCCAGACGGTATTTCCAGGCATTTCCATGGAAGTTCGTGCAGACGGTGATCCGATCTATGCACCGGAGGGAACGTATTATTATTCTCATCATGCCACTTACCCGTGTCAGGGAGCGGAGTACAGCGCTCTGATGTACAGTGTGTCCATGGGGCAGAAAAATGAGTATGACCGGATCAGCGCAGCAACGGCGCTGGCAGCAGCTGACCGGACGCTGACTTCTCTGGAGACACTCAGCGGAAAGAAATTATATGCGGAACAGTTGTTATATATGGATACAACAGCAGAATTTTCCCACAACACACAGGTGCTGGAGGATGAGGTGGACGATTACGTGCGGGGACTGGCTCCTGCATTGCAGAAGAGTACCATGGGATACGGACTCTGGGTGTATCGGAATTATGTCAACAACTGTGTATACAACGGCCAGTTCGGACTGGATTTTACAGGCTGGGGATATGGCGGCAATGATATGGTGCAGGAGATTGACGGAGACCGTAAAGCAGTGCTTGCAAAGAACGGCATGATCACACAGAGGCTCACAGGACGTTTAGGATATGCGGAAGAAATTCAGGTAGAATTCTGGGCGGAACCGACGGCAGGATATGCAAGTCTGGAAGTGACGCTCGGCAAGACGACAAAGCGCGTGGCTGTACAAAAGGCAGGCATTTACACCATGAGTTTTCCATGGTCGGGAGAATACGATCTGAAGATCCGCACAAATCGCGGAGTCAGATTGGACGATATTCGTGTATATACATATGAACAGTATGGAAGGATTTACGGAACTCGTGGCGAGGAACAGGAGCTGGCAGATGATTTCCGTATTTTGAACAGTCAGTTACCGTAACACTTAGAAGTAAGGAGGAACGCATATGGAAGAAAACAGAAACTTAGAAGAACTGTTAACTAAGATTGAAGAGAGTGAACGCAGACAGGAGAAATATGCAAAGCGCCAGTATCTGATGACGATAGTGATGGCATTGTGCTGTGTGGGAGTTTTCTGTGCGGTACTTTTTGCGTATAAGAGTGTGGTTCCGACTGCACAGCGGTCGCTTCAGACGATCGGAGCTGTGGCAGAGGATCTTGGTCAGATTTCCAACCAGTTGACAGAGGCAGATCTGGCAGCACTGGTAGACCATGTGGATAAACTGGCGATCAACAGCGAAGAAGGAATCCAGAAGGCGCTGGAGCAGATCAATTCCATCGATATTGACAGTCTCAATCAGGCAATCCAGGATCTTTCGGATGTGGTTTCTCCGCTGGCAAAGCTGATGGGAAGATTCAGTTAAGAATTTCGTAAACATCCTTAGCGGTTCTGTTGATTGCAATACGATTCTGAATGTGCTATGATGAAACTGGCACAAAGGAGATTTGTGTACACAGGAGGATAAAACATGAAAAAAACAGCCTTAGTCATCATGGCGGCCGGTATCGGAAGTCGTTTTGGCGGCGGCATCAAACAGTTGGAGCCGGTCGGACCAAACGGTGAGATTATTATGGACTACTCCATTTATGATGCCTTGGAAGCAGGTTTTGATAAGATCGTATTTATTATCCGAAAGGATATTGAGGCAGATTTTAGAGAAATTATCGGCAATCGTATTGAAAAGATTGCCAATGTTGAATATGCATTTCAGTCCATTGACGACCTTCCGGAAGGTTTTTCTGTACCGGACGGAAGAACAAAACCGTGGGGTACCGGTCAGGCAATTTTATCAGCGAAAAACGTGATCCATGAACCGTTCCTTGTGATCAATGCAGACGATTACTATGGAAAAGAGGGCTTTAAGAGACTCCATGAGTATATGGTAAACGAGATGGATGAGGACGGAGACAGGATGAAGATGTGCATGGCCGGTTTTGTACTGGCCAATACACTCAGTGAAAATGGAGGAGTAACCCGTGGAATCTGCGAGGTAGATCGAAACGGTTATCTGAAAAAAGTAACGGAAACATATGAAATTTATCGCCAGAGTGACCGGATGCATGCGGTTACCAAAGAGGGAGAGCCGACGTTTGTAAGTGCCAATCAACATGTTTCCATGAATATGTTCGGACTTCCGGTTTCTTTCCTCGAGGAGCTGGAGCAGGGATTTCCGAAGTTTCTTGCAAATGTAAAAGAAGGAGATCTGAGATCGGAGTATCTGCTTCCGACAATCGTGGATCAGTGTATCCGCGAGAACAAAGCGAAAGTACGCCTCCTGGAAACTCCGGATAAATGGTTTGGTGTGACTTATAAAGAGGATAAGCCGACAGTTGTTGCAGCGATCCGCAAACTGATCGACGACGGTGTATATCCGGAAAAGCTTTTTTAGGTTTTTAGGAATTAACGTTCCCGCTCTTTTCTGCATAGTATATCCTAACAGGATTTCTGTATGAGGAGCGGGAATTTTTATGGAAATGGTGTATCGCGGTTATCCGCAGAAATATGAGAATGAGCCATATTGGATCTACAACCGGGAGTTTCGGCAGAACTGGCCGGGAGAATGGGACGGCAGACGGAGAATGCAGGCGGAATATGAATATATTCGCGGTCTGTATCCGCTGAATACGAGAAACTGGCAGCGGTTTGTGGAGGAAGAATTTGACCGGAATGACGGTCCGGGCAGTGCGATTTATGATGAATGGCCGGATCGGGAATGGTTATATGGAATGCGGAACAGGATTATGAGAAATGCAGGAGAGCAGGGAAACATGACAAATGAGGATATCGTGATGCTCATGGTGCTGCATGAAATGCTCCGCAGACGTGAGAGGAATAATATGCCTGTCAGCAGGCAATGATATACAGAAGAAGTAAGGAAGAGACCGAATGAAAACGGGAAAAAAGATTGCAGTATTGTCTGCCGTATTTCTGATTGCGGCAGTTGTTTATTTTATGTGGCCGATGGGCCGGACAGAGGAAAATGGTGAGCAGATCACTTACACTGCCATGGAGGATGCGACGCTTCCGATCGTGTATCCGGAGATGGGAGAGATCACAATGGCACCGTTATTGGGACACCGTGAGAAAAAGACGGTGGCAGCGGAACGTGACAGCCTGCTTGTGCTTCCGGAAGACCGGAGGCTTACGGTAACGGTCGAGGAAGCTGATGATGTCAAAGGTATGGGCTATGAGATCCGGAGTCTGGATGTGACACATCTGATCGAACGCACGGAAGTGGAAGACTGGAGCAAAGAAAACGGCCGCATTACGGCTGTTTTACCGATTCAGAATCTGATCGAAGAAGAAACCGAATATCAGCTTGGTATCCGTCTGAATATGAAGGATGGATCCGAAGTGTGGTATTATTCCAGAATTCTGGACACAGACAGCGCTCACGCCATGGATATGCTGGCGTTTGCGACGGAGTTTTCTCAGAAGACGTTCCATTATGAATCAGCGCAGGATCTGACGATGTACATGGAGACATCTCCAAGTGCTGACAACAGCAGCTTTGGTGTTGTGACACTGAAAAATAACTTCAATCAGATGACATGGGGCACTATGGGGATCGAACGGAGCTCGGAACCGCACATGATGCTGAAAGAGCTGGACGGCGATGTGGCCAATGTGGAGCTGAAATATGAAGTTACCAGAGTGGATGAAGCAACCGGAATTGAACTGTATACAGTAACTGAGAATTTCACGATGAAATGGACCAGTCAGCGTATTTACATGATGGATTATGAGCGCAGGATGAACGAGGTGTTTACGGGAGACCGCGATTGTTTCTCTGGAAAACGCATTCTTCTGGGCATCTCAGATGGTGAAGACCTGTATACGGTAAAAAGTTCTGACAGCCGGTTTGTGACATTTGTGAATAACCGCGAACTCTGGTCTTATAATACTCAGGATGGAACCATTACACTGGTATTTTCCTTTGCTGACACGGATGAAGACGGAGCGCTGGACGTGAGAGCATATGAAGACCGCCATGACATTGAGGTTCTGCGGGTAGAGGAAAACGGTGATATTGATTTTCTGGTTTACGGATATATGAACCGCGGAACGAATGAAGGTCGGACCGGTGTTTCTTATCATTGTTATCATGCAGATGACAATACGCTGGAGGAGAAGTTTTTCTTCCCGGTTTCCATGCAGTATGAGGAGCTGGCAGCCGATATCGGACAGTTGGCGTATAAGGGAGACAATGGTAATTTTTATTTCTATTTAAATGGCTTTGTTTATGGAGTCGATATGACCAGCTACGAGTACGTGGTTGTGGCGTCCGGACTCAGCACAGAGCATTTTTCCGTCAGTGCGGATTCTTCCAGAATTGCATGGCAGGAAAATACCGGCCTCTATGATTCAAAAATGCTGCACATCATGGACCTGGATACCGGAAGCAAGACACAGATTGGCGATGGAAAAGGTGATTCTTACCGGATCCTGGGATTTGTCGGAAATGACTGTGTTTACGGAATCGGCAATTCCGGAGATTATATGAGCGTCGGAGACCGTGTGATAGGACTTTATCTGAAGTCTCTGGAGATCGTGGATGAGACGATGGAGCCGGCGATGCACTATGAAAAGAGCGGATATTATATCCGTGATGTGAAGGTCGATGAAAGCAGAATCCATATTACAAGAGTCCGCGACCGTGTCAATGGATTCTTTGCGGAGGTGTCGGAGGATACGCTGATCTGTAACGTGGAGACCGTGCCGAAGAGAACGGATGAGATCGGCTGGTATGCTTCGGATGTAAAGGGAAGAACATATTTTGTTCAGTTAGGAAAGGAAATTTCCTCGAACCAAAAGATAAAACGTGTCTTACCGAAAAAAATAGTATTCGGAGGCGAACGTGTTCTCAATCTGTCTTATGACGGGCAGGCGGAATCTGAGGCGACCGAGTTTTATGCATATGGACGCGGACGCTGTCTCGGTATTTTTACAGATTTTGCGGATGCGGTTCAGACAGCATATGATAATATGGGATTTGTGTCAGTCGGTTCCAATAAACCGATCTGGAGCCGTATCAACAAACCGAATGCCTATTTTATGAGAGATGTTCAGGGTGCTGTAAAGCAGTTTGAGCAGAAAAAAGAACGGTTTACCGGTGTCAGCCGCAGTTTTGAAGACGGTCTGGCTTTGGATGCTTCGGGAACTGCGCTGAATCAGATTCTCTATTTTGTGGGACAGAACCAGCCGGTTCTGATAAACACCGGATATGGAAGATACCAGTATCTGACCGGGTATGATCAGGGACATGTGCGAATTTGGGATCCAATTTCTGAACAGTCTGAAACTATTGCCCTTGAAACTGCAAAAGAGCGATTTGAAAAGGCAGGAAATGACTTTATTTGTTTTATTTCTGAAAAATAAAGGAAAAACCATGCTTTACAAATAGTGAGAGTGTGTTATAATTTATTCGTCAAAGTATAACCAAAATTCTGAAATTAGATAGAATTCCGTTTGCAGTGGAATTTGTTGATTCGATATATAGAGGTGCAGTATGAAGCAGTACATTATGAAGGGCGGAAATCCCCTTGTTGGCGAAGTTGTGATCGGCGGAGCCAAGAACGCAGCCCTGGGAATCCTGGCAGCAGCCATTATGACAGACGATGATGTTATCGTGGAAAATCTGCCGGATGTCAGCGATATCAATGCGCTGATCGAGGCGATCTGCCATCTTGGTGCGAAGGTTGATCGACTGGATCGCCATACGGTTAAGATCAATGCAAAAGAGATTCACGCCGTAACCGTAGAAGATGAGCATATGAGAAAGATCCGTGCGTCTTATTATTTTATTGGCGCACTGCTGGGCAAATATAAGAGTGCGGAAGTTCCGCTTCCGGGCGGATGCACGATCGGAAGCCGTCCGATCGACCAGCATTTAAAAGGTTTCCGTGCATTAGGTGCGGATGTAACGATCTCTTCCGGCGCAGTTCTTGCACATGCGATCGATCTGATCGGAAGCCACATTTATCTGGATGTGGTTTCTGTTGGTGCGACCATCAATATCATGATGGCAGCAGCGATGGCGGAGGGCGAGACGATCCTGGAGAACGTTGCGAAAGAACCGCACGTTGTTGACGTTGCTAACTTCTTAAACAGCATGGGTGCCAATATCAAAGGTGCAGGTACAGACGTGATCCGTATCAAAGGTGTAAGACGCCTTCACGGAACAGTTTATTCCATCATTCCGGACCAGATCGAAGCAGGTACATTTATGTGCGGCGCTGCGATCACCCGCGGAGACATTACTGTAAAGAATGTTATTCCGAAGCACATGGAGGCGATTTCTGCGAAACTTCTGGAGATGGGCTGTGAAGTTGTGGAGTTTGATGAGGAGATCCGTGTTGTCGGAAAGCCGAAACAGCGCCATATGAACTTCAAGACACTGCCGTATCCGGGATTCCCGACAGATATGCAGCCGCAGATGACTGTTGCGCTGGCTCTTGCAGAGGGTACCAGCGTGGTAACAGAGAGCATTTTTGAGAACCGTTTCAAGTACGTGGATGAGCTTGCACGCATGGGTGCGAACATTCAGGTGGAAGGTTCCGTTGCAATTGTAGAAGGTGTAAAGATGTTTACAGGTGCCCAGGTTGAGGCTCCGGACCTTCGTGCAGGTGCGGCTCTGGTTATGGCAGGTCTTGCTGCAGAAGGTTATACGACTGTGAGCGAGATCGAGTATATTGAGCGTGGTTATGAGAATTTCGTGGAGAAACTTCGTCTTCTCGGAGCACACATCGAGCAGGTGGACTCTGAGAAAGAGGCCCAGAAGTTCAGACTTCGCGTTGGATAGTAAAAAAATGACGATTCCTGCAAATTGTCTCTTGACAATTGCCGGAGAATCCGATATTATACTGTCTGCAACAATTGAATAAAAGTTCGCAAAGCAATATCCCTTATTCAGAGTGATGGAGGTACATAGGACCTGTGAAGTCACGGCAACCCCTGTTAATCGCGCGAGCGAGAGGGCAGGAAGGTGCCAGCCTGAGCGAGAAATCGAGCAATAAGAGGATTTGATATAAACTGTTAAATCAAGTCCGCTTAAACTGTGTAAAAGCGGACTTTTCTTTTACTCAAAAAGGAGAAAACAATGGAGAAGAGATTATTTACTTCCGAGTCCGTTACAGAGGGACATCCGGACAAAATGTGTGACGCAATTTCTGATGCGGTTCTTGATGCGATCATGGCTCAGGACCCGATGGCTCGTGTAGCATGTGAGACAGCTGTAACAACAGGTCTTGCAGTGATCATGGGTGAGATCACAACAAGTGCATACGTAGATATCCAGAAGATTGTTCGTGAGACTGTTCGCGAGATCGGTTATGACCGTGCGAAATATGGTTTCGACTGCGACACATGCGGCGTTATCACAGCAATCGATGAGCAGTCCGCAGATATCGCTATGGGTGTAGACAAAGCGCTCGAAGCAAAAGAAAACAAGATGACAGATGATGAGATCGAAGCAATCGGTGCCGGCGACCAGGGTATGATGTTCGGTTATGCAACAAATGAGACTCCGGAACTTATGCCGTATCCGATCTCCCTTGCACACAAGCTTTCCAAACGTCTCACAGATGTTAGAAAAAATGGTACACTTCCGTATTTAAGACCGGACGGAAAGACTCAGGTTACGGTAGAGTACGATGAGGATGGCAAACCGCTCCGTCTGGATGCAGTTGTACTTTCCACTCAGCACAATGAGAATGTAACTCAGGAGCAGATCCATGCAGACGTAAAAGAGCACATCTTTAACGTAGTTCTTCCGCAGGAGATGATCGATGAGAATACAAAGTTCTTCATCAACCCGACAGGTCGTTTCGTAATCGGCGGCCCGCACGGTGATACAGGTCTTACAGGCAGAAAGATCATCGTTGACACATACGGCGGTTACGCTCGTCACGGCGGCGGTGCATTCTCCGGTAAAGACTGTACAAAGGTTGACCGTTCTGCAGCTTACGCAGCACGTTACGTTGCAAAGAACATCGTAGCAGCAGGTCTTGCTGACAAGTGCGAGATTCAGCTTTCCTATGCGATCGGTGTTGCACAGCCGACTTCCGTCATGATCGACACATTCGGCACAGGCAAGCTTTCCGATGAGAAGCTGGTTGCGATGGTCCGTGAGAACTTTGACCTTCGTCCGGCAGGCATCATCAAGATGTTAGACCTTCGCCGCCCAATCTACAAGCAGACAGCTGCTTACGGTCACTTCGGCAGAACTGATGTTGAGTTACCGTGGGAGAAACTTGATAAGGTTGAAGATTTAAAGAAATATTTGTAATCTATATAGAAAAAAGAATGGCATCCTCGTGCGAGGGTGCCATTCTTGCGTTATTTACAGATTCTGGAAATCAATAGATGCATTTCCGTTTTCGTCGTAGATAACGGCATCTTTGTCCATGATGAGTCGGTCAACCGTCTCGATCAGCGCTTTTGCGGACGGATAAGCCGGCTTGTAGTTTGCGATGATCTCTTTTGCAGTAGCTCCGTCATTGCTGAGGAGAGCGTCAGCCACGAAGAGCTGTGCTTTTGCAGAGTTCACGCAGAGTTTTTCTACGTCGATAACCTGGAAATCGATACCGTGAACGATTCCAGCTTCTCCGCTTGCGAAGAACTGTACGCCCGGCATGATCTGAGTTACATCACCGAAGTCGGTTGTACCGGTCATCCATGCATTGTAATCGAAGGAAACACGGTCAGTGCCAACCAGATCACCGCAGCAGGACTCTGCGAGTTTCATCAGGGCCGGATCGTGGAATGCCGGAGAATGTCCCGGACGGTCGGAGATTTCAACGCCTGCGCCCATGGAAAGAGCAGCGCCTGCCATGGCACGGTTCAGCTTTTTATTTTCAAATTCGATGGCAGCAAGTGTTTTTGCACGCACATGGCTTTCTAATACTAATTCATCCGGAATGATATTTACCGCACAGTTTACACCCATTGCTACCGGGTGGAAACGGATCATGTCTTTCTCCTGGAAGGTCTCACGAAGATTGTTGGCAGCCTGCATACCGAGCATTGCTGCATACTGGGCATTGACGCCAAGATGCGGAGCACCGCCTGCATGCGCGGATTTGCCTTTGAACTTTAAAGTTTTCATGATACAGCCGTTGTTGCCTGCTGTACATGTAAAGTCGATATTGTCCTCCGGAGGTGTGTTGTTTCCATGCACCATGATCGCAATATCAACACCGTCGAAGAAGCCGCGTTTCATTAATTCGATTTTGCCTGCAAAGAATGTGATCGTTCCGTCTTTACGAAGCTGCTCACGGAAGCCGAGCTGGATCATTTCCTCTGCCGGAACTGTCATAAGGCGGATCTTTCCGCACATACCATCCAGTGCGCCCGGCTGTTTCAATGCAGCCGCGATACCTAACAGAGTCGCTGCCTGAGCGTGGTGGCCGCAGCAATGAGTCATTCCGTTTACGGATTCCGGGTGGTTGGCAATATCAAGGGCATCCAATTCACCCATGATCACGAGAGTCGGGCCTGGTTTTCCTGTGTCGATATCTGTGTAGAATCCCGGAATATTTCCTGCCTGTGTCAATGTATAGCCAAGTGCTTCAAACTGCTCGGTCAGATATGTATTTGCATCCCACTCTGTAAAACCGGTCTGCGGATGAGCCCAGAGCCAGCGCTCGGAATCGTAGATAAGCTGTTTGATCGCATAGACATTGTTTACAATCTGCTGTTGTCTGTTTGTCATAATTCACGTTCCTCCTAAAACTGCAAAGGTTTTCATATTGTATTATTATAGCATTAAAGTGTTAAAAAACGAATAGTTTATGCAAAGAAAATATTTTAGAATTGTTTTATAAACGAGTCCGGGGAAATATGTTATACTGTTTGTAGAATCCGGAGCACGAATGCGACGGAAGATTATTGAGCAAATTACAGAAAAAGGAGGCGCTTACAAGCATGAAAATTCGGACAAGGCTTGCAATTGCGTTTCTGACGATCACGGTTCTTCCGATCACGCTGATCTATTTGGCGATCATGTCATTGTACGATTATCAGGGAAGAATATTCAGTGAGACATATGGTCTGGAAGAGCAGGTGGATCTGGCTTCCGGAGCTTCGATCCGTGTGTTCAGCCGTTTGACAGAGGCGATCCAGATGGAGATTGATCAGACGCTGGAAAAGGATCCGGAAAAGTTTCATGACAGAACTTATCTGGATAAGATGAATACCGATCTTGCCAAGGCACACTCGTTCCTGATTCTTTTAGATGAGCAGGAACTGCTTTACACAGGAAACCAGGAACGGACCCGCGAACTGGCATCCGAGATCCGGGAGTTTGAGGATCTGGGAAGAACCGCATCCTGGGGCAATTATCTGGATGACAATACGGAACATTTGATCAAACAGAGAGGGTTCCGATTTGCGGATGACACTGAGGGAACGATCCTTTTGGTGACCAATGTGGTAGAGGTCATTCCGGAAGTGAAATTTATGTTTGTGGAAATGCTGGTTGCCAGCAGTGTGATCCTGATTATCACGGCGGCGATCATGGTTGCCTGGGTTTACCGGTCGATCTGGAAACCGCTCGGTCAGCTGCAGGAAGCGACCAAGCAGATCCGTGACGGAAATCTGGATTTCACGCTGGATGTGGAAGATGATGATGAGATTGGCCAGTTGTGCCAGAACTTTGAAGAGATGCGAATCCGTCTGAAGGAGACGACGGAGGAGAAGATCCAGTACGATAAAGAGAGCAAGGAGCTGATCAGCAACATTTCCCATGACCTGAAGACTCCGATCACGGCGATCAAGGGATATGCAGAGGGTATTCTGGACGGTGTCGCTTCTTCTCCGGAGAAACTGGAGCGATATATCCGAACCATTTATAATAAGGCCAACGATATGGACCGCCTGATCGCAGAACTGACCTTTTATTCGAAGATCGATACCAACAAGATCCCGTATGCGTTTGCGAAGATCAATGTAGCCGATTATTTTGGCGACTGCATCGATGAAGTGGGACTGGATCTGGAGGCCCGCGGTGTGGAACTTGGGTATTTCAATTATGTAGATGAAGATGTTCTGGTTATTGCGGATGCGGAGCAGATCAAGCGAGTGGTGGACAACATTATCGGCAACTCCCTCAAATACATGGACAAGAAAAAAGGAAGGATCAATATCCGCATTCTGGATGTGGGAGATTTCGTGCAGGTGGAGATCGAGGACAATGGAAAAGGTATCGGACAGAAGGAACTGCCGTACATTTTTGACCGGTTCTATCGAACGGACTCCTCCAGAAACTCTGCGACCGGCGGAAGCGGTATCGGCCTTTCGATCGTTAAGAAGATCATCGAGGATCACGGCGGAAAAATCTGGGCCACAAGCAAGCTGGGAATCGGAACAGAGATTCATTTTGTATTAAGGAAGATCAACGCATAGGCGAGATGATTTTGCAGATAAGGAGCAGATTATGAGTAAGATTTTAATTGTAGAGGACGAAGTGAGCATTGCGGAACTGGAAAAGGACTATTTGGAATTATCCGGTTTTGAGGTGGAAATTGAAAATGATGGACGCAGCGGATTGAAACGCGCCCTTGAGGAGGAGTTCGATCTGTTCATTCTGGATCTGATGCTTCCGGAGGTGGATGGATTTGAGATCTGCAAGAAGATCCGTGAGACCAAAAACACGCCGATCATCATGATCTCAGCGAAGAAGGATGATATCGATAAGATCCGCGGTCTCGGACTTGGTGCGGACGACTATATTACAAAGCCGTTCAGCCCGAGTGAGATGGTAGCGCGCGTGAAGGCGCATTTATCTCGTTATGAACGCCTCATCGGAAGCGGTATGCCTGTCAATGATATCATTGAGATCCGCGGTATCAAGATTGATAAAACGGCTCGCCGTGTATATGTGAACGGAGAGGAAAAGAATTTTACAACAAAGGAATTCGACCTTCTGACATTCCTTGCGCAGAACCCGAATCATGTATATACGAAGGAGGAATTATTCTCTAAAATCTGGGATATGGAATCCATCGGAGACATTGCGACGGTTACGGTTCACATTAAGAAAATCCGTGAAAAGATCGAGCTGAATACAGCGAAGCCGCAGTATATCGAGACGATCTGGGGCGTGGGCTACCGCTTTAAAGTTTAGGGCAAAAACGCCATTTTTCAATAAGAATATTAAGTAAAAATGAGGACAGAAAGCAAGAATGTAAAACTTGTTTTCTGTCTTTGTTATTTACTTGACAAGTAGACGGAAAGAGAGTTATCATCAATTAGATATAATTAGGAAGAAATATTTAGGGCAAAATAATCCAACGAGGGGAAAACGATGAATAAGAAAGTATTATTACAGGAAACAGAACTGTTTGTTCTGGACATGGATGGAACTTTTTATCTTGACAACGAGATTATTGACGGATCTCTGGATTTCTTAGAGCAGGTGAAACGTCTCGGAAAACGCTTTGTGTTCTTCACAAATAACTCTTCCAAATCTCCGAATACTTATATTGAAAAGCTGGCAAAGATGAATTGCTTTATTGACCGTGATCAGATTCTCACATCCGGTGACGTGATGATCCACTATCTGAAGAAGAATCATCCGGGCCAGTCTGTATATCTGGTTGGCACTCCGGATCTGGAGGCAAACTTCAGAGCGAACGGGATCAATCTGACAGAGGGACAGCCGGATGTTGTAGTGATCGGTTTTGACCTGACACTGACATATGAGAAACTTATGCGTGCATGTCTCTATATCAGAAATGGTGCGGAGTTCCTTGCGACACATCTGGATATCAACTGTCCGACTCATGACGGTTTTATTCCGGATTGCGGTTCCATGTGTGCAGCGATCGCTCTTTCTACAGGAAAGCAGCCGAAATATATGGGCAAACCGTTCAAGGAGACTGTAGATTATGTACTCGAAAAAACTGGTGCTGAACTGGAGAAGGTAACATTCGTCGGAGACCGTCTGTACACAGATGTTAAGACAGGTATCAATAATGGTGCTCACGGTGTTCTGGTACTCAGCGGCGAAGTTAAATTCGAAGATGTTGCTGTTTCTGATGTAGTGCCGGATGCAATCTTCAACGGTCTGAAAGATATGGCAGCGATGATGAAGGCACTGTAATTAAAGGGAAAGAAATATGACGTATAAAAAACGATTTTTGGCATATTTTGTAGTCATGGTTCTGTTCAATATGGCTGCAAGTTTTGCTCATCCGGTAACTCCGACCATCATTCAGGACCAGAATATGCATGATTATATGTTTGGTGTGGCGCTTGGAGTTATGCTGATCACCAACTTCCTGATGTCACCGTTCTGGGGAAAGATCAATGTATATATTTCCTCCAGAAGCACATTCTTGATCGGATGTCTCGGTTATGCGGTGGCGCAGCTCTGGTTCGCATTTTCTACCACAGAGTTGATGGTTATTTTAGCCCGTATGTTTGCGGGATTGTTTACAGGCGGTATTTATGTAAGCTTCCTGACTTATATTGTAAATGTGGCTAATCCGGAGGATCAGGCGAAGTACCTGACTTACAACGCGACGATTCAGAGCGTGGGCAGCGCGTTCGGCTACATGATCGGCGGTTTTCTCGGAGAATTTTCCGTAAGAGGCACATTTTTGATCCAGGTTGCATGTATTTTGATCTCCGGTATCGCATTTTATTTTATCTGTGTTCCGGATGCAGTTCCTGGAGCGAAGATCAATGGAAAGAAGCTGGCGAAGGAAGTCAATCCGTTCCAGGCATTTATGGACTGCAGACTGTTCATGACCGTGGCGTTTGCAATGCTGTTTGCGGTAAATATCCTGATCAACTTTGCCAATACCGGCTTCGACCAGGCATTTAACTATTATCTGAAGGATCAGCTTGGACTGACTTCCTCTTATAACGGAATCATCAAAGCGGCAGTTGGTTTTGTATCCTTTGTATCCAATATGACAATCTGTGTATGGATCATCAACAAAACAGATACGAAGAAGTCTATGACCGTGCTGGTTGCAATCTGTGCAACTGCAGCCCTCGGAATTACAGTATTCGAAAATATGGCAATCTTCATAGTGCTTGGCGTGCTCGTTTACGCAGGTTATTCTGTCAGCCTTCCGGTTATTCAGAATATGGTTGCGAGTCAGGCAGATCCGGCGCAGAAGAACCTGGTTATGGGATTTTACAATGCGACAAAATCTCTCGGCAGTATCGCAGGCTCTTTCATCGCGGGCGGTATTTATGCTGTAAATGCGAAACTTCCGTTTGGTATTACGTTTGTGATCTACGCAGTTGGTGTTGTGGCAGCATTTGGATATATGGTGTATAGTAAGAAGAAGGCATAATGTGATTGGAAATTATCCTTCTTGACAGAAATTCGGATAACTGATATAGTATGTTTCGGATTAGGGGAAGATTCGGGAGAGAACCTGAATCTTCTCTTTTTGTTTTTGGATAGAAGAAAGGAATATAAATGGAAACAGTTAGATTTGAAGATTTAAATTTAGATCCGCGCATCTTGCGTGCGGTTACAGATATGGGATTCGAGGCGGCTTCGCCGATCCAGGCACAGGCGATCCCAGTGCAGATGGAAGGCAGAGATATGATCGGTCAGGCGCAGACCGGTACAGGTAAGACAGCGGCGTTTGGTATCCCGATGCTTCAGAAGATCGATCCGGACAATCGTAAGACACAGGCGATCATCCTTTGCCCAACTCGTGAACTGGCGATTCAGGTGGCAGAAGAGCTTCGCAAACTGGCAAAATATATGGCAGGAATCAAGATCCTTCCGGTATATGGCGGTCAGGAGATCATTAAACAGATCCGTTCCTTAAAGGGCGGCGTGCAGATCATCGTTGGTACACCGGGCCGTGTCATGGACCACATGAGAAGAAAGACGATCCGCACGGATGCGATTCATACAGCCGTTCTCGACGAGGCAGACGAGATGTTAAACATGGGCTTTTTAGAGGACATGGAGCTGATCCTTGGCGAGATGCCTGAGGAGCGCCAGACTGTGATGTTCTCCGCGACAATGCCAAGGGAGATTGCGGAGATCGCAAGAAAGTTCCAGAAGGATCCGGAAAGTGTTAAGGTGGTGAAAAAGGAGCTGACTGTTCCGGAAGTAACCCAGTACTATTACGAAGTGAAACCGAGAAACAAAGTGGAAGTCATGTGTCGTCTTCTCGATATGTATTCTCCGAAACTTTCTGTCGTGTTCTGCAACACAAAGAATCAGGTAGATGAACTGGTGCAGGCGCTGCAGGGCCGCGGATACTTCGCAGAAGGGCTTCACGGCGATCTGAAGCAGGAGCAGAGAGACCGTGTCATGGACAGCTTCCGAAACGGCGCTACGGAGATTCTGGTGGCTACTGATGTGGCTGCCCGCGGTATTGACGTAGATGATGTGGAGGCAGTATTTAACTTCGATATCCCGCAGGATAATGAATATTATGTACACAGAATCGGCCGTACAGGCCGTGCGGGCCGCGTGGGCCGTGCATTCAGTCTGGCAGTGGGAAGTGAAGTATACAAACTTCGTGATATCCAGAGATTCTGCAAGACTAAGATCATTCCGCAGGCGATCCCGTCCCTGAATGACGTAACTGCGATCAAGGCTGAGAAGATCTTGGACGAAGTAAAAGAGATCATCGAGGCAGGCGGGCTGGAGCGCATGACCCGCATCGTAGAGAAGAGACTGCTTGCAGAAGACTATACTTCTATGGAGCTTGCGGCCGCATTTTTAAAGATGAACATGGGCGATGCCTACGAAGACATTGCAGAAGAGGGAAGAGAGAGCCGTGATCTGGATGATCTGGATCGCTGGAGTCGCGGCGGTCGTGACGGCAGAGGCGGCCGCGACAGCAGAGGACGCGGCAGAGGTCGTGACCGTTACGATGATCTGGACGATTATGTGGATCGTAAGACTGCAAGAGGCGGCGGTAAAGTTCGTCTGTTCATTAATCTTGGCAAGCACCAGAACATTAAGCCGGGCGATATTGTCGGCGCCATCGCAGGTGAGACAGGTATGCCTGGCAAACTGATCGGAAGCATTGATATGTACGATAAATACACATTCGTAGAGGTTCCGAGAGCACAGGCGGATATTGTGCTGGAAGCAATGAACCGTGCAAAGATCAAAGGTAAAAACGTGCACGTGGAAGTGGCGAATACTAATAAGAGATAAATAATCCACAAGTCTACTGGCGGATTGCGCAATAATATGTGGATTTCATTGAGTAAATAAAATAGTATATCTGTAGAAAAACCATACTATCTCCAAATACGGTTGACTACCTTTGCTTCGATGCGATTTTATCCGACTGTACTCGGTCGCGATAAGAGCGTTTGCGACCTTTGTACAGTCGAAAATCTTTCGAAGCGCAGTCGTCCAACCTATCATTGGAGCTATGTATGGTTTTTCTATCAGATACTATATTTATTTACCAATATAAATCCACTTGTAATTTGCAAACCACCAACCTCCGGTTCTTTTGTGGATTTGTGG